>JAZNGK010000093.1:0-7769 GCA_045576395.1 Faecousia sp.
ATTGATGAAATCTCCCGGTAATGTCAGGTGTAAATCCGCACAGGTAAGGCTCTGCCCCTTGGGATAGGCGGTACAGCCTACCAACAGGCAAACTGCCACCAGCAGATATACAAATGCCCCGATGCGCTGTTTCATTTCTTATTTCTCCTTCAGTAAATCCCGAATTTCGGTGAGCAGAACTTCCTCGTTAGACGGCGCAGGAGGGGGAGCAGGCGCTTCCTCTTCCTTCTTCTGTCCGATTTCTGCGATTTTATTGACAATTTTTACAATCCAAAAGACCACAAACGCCAAAATCACGAAGTTAATCACAGCAGAGATAAAGTTGCCGAAGGTCAGATAGTTATAAACCTCGCGCACAACCTCCTCGCCGTCTGCATTGATGACCGTTTCAAAGGTGGGCTTGACCCAAGGCATACGGGGCAGACGAAATTTTACATCGCTGAAATCGGCACCGCCCATGAAGATATTCACGATGGGCATAATCAAATCGTTGGTCAGGCTCTTGGTGATAGTGGAAAACGCACCGCCGATAATGGTACCGACTGCCAACGCCATCGCGTTGCCCTTAATAGCAAAGGTCTTGAATTCCTCTAGCCAAGAGGGTTTTTCTAACTTAATTTTCTTCATGCTGTATCCTCCCAATCAGTTTACATAATTTCTTACTTTTCGATAACCTCAAGACCACCCAGGTACTTACGCAGTACCTCCGGCACGACAATCGAGCCGTCAGCGCGCTGATTTTGCTCGACCAATGCCGGGAAAATCCGAGAGGTCGCCAAGCCGGAGCCGTTTAGGGTGTGCAGGAATTCGGGCTTTCCGGTTGCCTCGCGACGGAAACGGATATTGCCGCGACGCGCTTGGTAATCCCGCGCGTTGGATACAGAGGAAACCTCCTTGTAGCCATCCATAGAGGGAATCAGAATTTCAATATCGTAGGTTCTTGCCATAGATGCGGAGCAGTCGCCTGCCGCCAGCTTGACCGTACGGAAATGGAAGCCCAGACCCTCCACCAGCTTTTCAGCCTTGGTAACCAATTCCTCAAATGCCGCATCGGAATCCTCGGGCTTGCAGAATTGGAACATCTCTACCTTATTGAATTGGTGTCCGCGCACCATGCCGCGCTCGTCTGCGCGGTGAGAGCCTGCCTCACGACGGAAACAGGGGGTGTAGGCGAACATTTTCTTGGGCAAATCCGCTTCGGCGAGGATTTCGTCCCGATAAATCGAGCACAAAGCCGCCTCTGCGGTGGGGAGCATATAATGGATGCGGTCGTCGGTGGGGTTGGCAATTTTGTAAACCTCATCGGCAAATTTGGGGAACTGACCTGCCGTTTCACCGCATTGGTACTCCAGCATATGGGGCGGCAGAATGAAATCATAGCCATCGGCGGTGTGCGTATCAATGAAGTAATTCAACAACGCCCATTCCAAACGCGCGCCCATACCCGTATACATCCAATTGCCTGCGCCTGCCAGCTTTACACCGCGCTCATAATCAATCAGGCCCAAATTGGTGCACAAATCCACATGGTGCTTCGGCTCAAAATCAAAGGCAGGCTTATTGCCGATATAGCGCAGAGGCTCGTTGTTTTCCTTGCCACCGGGGAGCAAATCCGCATCCGGCAGGTTGGGCAGGCTCAGCATCGCAACACGGAATTCCTCGGACAGAGTCTTCAGCTCCGCGGCTTCGTTTTCAATCGCCTTGTCCAAGGCAACACTCTCTGCGGAATTGGCGGCAATTTGGGCATCAATCGCGGCGGTGTCCTCACCCTTCTTTTCCGCGCCCTTCTTTTGCCCGAACAGCTTGCCGTTTTCCTTGCTCAAGCGATTCTTTTGCGCAGTTTGGCTCTCAGTGGTGGTCTTTAAGCCGCGAATTTTCTCGTCCAGCTCCAAAATTTTATCTACCACCGCATCGCAGTCCACTTCCTTGGCCTTCAGGCCAGCCTTGACTGCATCGGGATTCTCCTTAATCTTACGAATGTCTAACATACTTCTACCTCTTTCTGCTTATACATCTATATAATCTTTGGGTGGGTCCATGCTGTCCGGCTCCTTAGGGACGATAAAAATGCACACAATGTACATCAACACGCCACCGCCGAAAAACAGCGCCATAGCCGCGAAAACCAGCCGTACAATGACAGGCGACAGGTTCATATATTCCGCCATACCGGCGCATACACCAAAGAGAAGCTTTCCCGTTCTCTTTCGATAGAGCTCTTTTTCCTTCATTATAAATCGTCCTTTTCCACATCAATAATTTTCGGGTCGTCGGGCATAACCAACGCGCAGACAATATACGCTAAAACACCGCTTCCGCCCAACAGACAGAAGGCAACCAGCGCCAACCGCACAATCGTGGGGTCAATGGAAAAATAATTGGCGATTCCGGCGCATACGCCACAGAGCTTCTTGTTGACATTGTCCTTATACAGTTTCTTGTTCATACGAGCACCTCATTTCTTTATCGTTAACAGTGTATCAATCAGAACCTGCAAGTCCTCCTGATTGTAAAATTCCAGCTCAAAACGCCCTTTTCGCTTGCCGTTGACGATTTTTACGCCACGACCCAGCGCCTTGGACAGCTTCTTCTCGCATTCTGCCAAATAATCCACCGCCAGGGTAGCTTCGCGCTTAGGTGCAGGCGGTTTTTGCAGACTTTTGCACAATAGCTCCGCCTGTCGCACAGACAGACCCAACGCGGAAATCTTTTGGGCGGCTTCTTTTTGCTGTTTATCCGTTTTCAAGGAAACGATGGCTCTGGCATGGCCGGCTGTGAGCTTGCCTGACCGCACCATATCCAACACATCCGGCGCCAAACCCAGCAGGCGAAGCATATTTGCAACCGCAGGACGGGATTTCCCCACGCGCGCCGCGGTTTCCTCTTGGGTTAAGCCGTATTCCTCCATAAGCGTTTGGTAGCCGTATGCCTCTTCGACGGGGTTTAAGTCCTGCCGTTGCAGATTTTCAATCAGCGCCAGCTCCATTGTCTTTTTATCGTCTGCCTCGATGATAACCGCAGGAATTTCCCGCAGTTCTGCCATTCTCGCGGCACGCCAACGGCGTTCACCGGCAATGATTTGATAGTATCCGCTGTCTAATTCCCGTACCGTCAGCGGTTGCACCACGCCATGCGTGGCGATGGAATCCGCCAGCGCCTGCAATTCCTCGGGGTCGAAGTCCTGCCGCGGTTGGTGGGGATTCGGCTCCACCTTATGCAGCGGGAGCAGTTGGTAAGGACTTTTTTGTGTGGATTCCTCCATATAGTCGCCCATAAGCGCCCCAAGCCCCTTGCCTAAGCCTTTCGCCATACCGATTCACCTCTTTTAGAGTTTATTTTTCATTTCTTCCGCCATCGCCCGATAAGCAAACGCACCGCGGCTCAAACGGTCATAGACCGTTACGGGGAGCCCATGGCTCGGCGCTTCCGCAAGGCGTACATTTCTGGGAATAACGGTGGCAAATACCTTGCCCGGGAAATGCTTGCGTACTTCCTCTGCCACTTGGGTGGAGAAATTCGTTCTGCCATCGAACATCGTTAGCGCAACCGCAAAAATCTCCAAATCAGGATTGATGCGCTTTTTTACGATACGCAGGGTGTTCATCAAGTCGGTCAAGCCCTCAAGCGCATAATATTCGCATTGAACGGGCACCAAAATCCCGTTTGCCGCTGCCAACGCATTTAATGTCAGCATTTCAAGCGACGGCGGGCAGTCAATCAAAATCACATCATAATTTTCTGCCACCTGATGCAACGCGTTTTTCAGCCGCATATTGGGATTCTCCATAGAGATAAGCTCCACCGCGGCACCTGCCAAATCGGCAGTTGCAGGCAACACATCGCCAAACCTTGTATTGACAATGGCTTGCTCTGCGGGCACACCGTTCACCACGACATCATACACGCTGTTGTGAAGCTTTCGCTTGTCCACACCCAAGCCCGAAGATGCATTTGCCTGCGGGTCAAAGTCGCAAAGCAGAACCCGTTTGCCCAAATCCGTAAGGGCGGCTGTGAGGTTAACAGCGGTGGTTGTTTTACCGACGCCACCTTTTTGGTTGACCACAGCAATAATTTTTGCCATAGCTTCTTCCTTTCTGTGAGATGTTTCATGTGAAACACCGAATGGGGAATTGTTTCATGTGAAACAATCAATCAAAGGGATTGCCAAACGTGTAATTCTTACCCAAATCCAATTCGTCTTGGGCGATTGCCCTGTATGCCACAAACCCACAGGCTGCGCACAGCAGAAGACTCAAAAGGACAACCCAAGCGGTCAGCCAACGGACTCTGCCACGCAAGCATACCACCTGTTCCTCCGGTGAGAGGCTCTTCCGTTTTTTGCCGGATTTCTTCGGCACGACAGGAGCAGGGCGATTGGGGAGCAGTATGCGCACATCGTGCTTGACGGGATACGCCTCCATAGATTTCAGACAGCGCGCGCAGAACGCTTGCATATCCTTTGTTTGCTTGCCACATTTCAAGCAATTCATCGCCACACCCCCTAATATTCGGCGGGATTCCACACCACCCCATTATAATACAATATATTATACACCAAAAACTTATGTGCGTAAAGAGGAAAGAAAAATTTTTACAAAAAATCACGAAACCCCTATTGACAATCAACTGACCATATGATATTATCATATCACCACAAACCAAGGAGGTGTGATACCAATGTGCTGGACCATTCCCGGAACTGTCCTCGAAGCGCCCCGGCAAGAGACAGAGCATATCGCAGAGCAATTCCACGCCATGTTTATGGCCGGCGGCATCGCGCTCAGTCAGGTTTCCGCCATTACCGGTCTGGAGAGCTACATCATTCAAAATTGGGTTAAGCGCGGATTTTTGACCGGGCCGCAGAACAAGCGGTACACCCTGCGGCAGTTGTGTCGCATCATAAACATCAATATGCTCAAGGGCGTTCTGCCCCTAGAGCGAATCTGCGGCTTATTGGGTTATGTAAACGGCCAATTAGACGATGAAAGTGATGACATTATCGACGACAGCGACCTGTACTTTATGTTTGTCCGATTGGCGGCGCGCTCCAAGGAGCTTTACGAATCCGAAACACGCGAGGCAATTTTGGACGAGGCATTGGCAGACTATGTCGAGCCGATTTCCGGCGCTAAGGCGCGCGTAAAGGAAACCTTACGGATTATGCTCACCGCATTCCTTGCCGCCCGTATGACCCAGGAGGCAGAGAGAATGTTAAATCAATTGCAAACTCCATAACAGAAAGGAACGATTCAAAATGGAAGACAATTTCACTTACGAAGTCAAGCCCCCAAAACCTACCAACAAGAAACGTCTGCGGAATATTTTCATTGTCGCTTTGGTGATTCTGGTCGTTGTGATTGCAGGCTCCACCTGCTTTTACACCGTGGACGACAAGCAGCAGGCGGTGGTTACCACCTTCGGTAAGGTTACCGATGTAACCGACGCCGGCGTGCACTTCAAACTGCCGTTTGGGATTCAACACGCCCAAAAGGTCGATGTGAATGTGTATCAAAAATTTGAATTGGGCTACACCTCCGATGAAGACGGAAACGGCTACACCGTCAACAAAGAAGAAAGCACCATGATTACCGGCGACTACAACATCGTCAACATCGATTTCTTTGTAGAATACAAGGTGTCCGACCCCATCGCCTATCTGTACGCCTCTACCGCACCCGAGGAAATTCTGCGGAATTTGATTCAAAGCCAAGTGCGAAATGTGGTTGGCTCGTCGAGTGTCGATGCGGTGCTGACCGACGGCAAGGAACATATCCAGATGCAAGTCAAGGATTTGGTAACCCAAATTCTCGGTAAATATAACATCGGCCTAACCCTGGTGGATGTGAAGATTCAGGATTCCGAACCGCCCACTTTAGAGGTTATTGAGGCATTCAAGGCGGTGGAAACCTCGAAACAGCAGGCTGAAACGGTGGTAAACGACGCAAAGGCCTACCAAAACGCCCAGCTTCCCCAGGCGCAGGCGCAGGCAGATAAACTGACCCAAAATGCGGAATTTTTGAAGCAAAAGCGGATTAACGAGGCGGTACAACAGGTCGCGATGTTCCGCGCGATGTATGCCGAATACGCCCAAAACCCCGCCATCACCAAGTCCCGTATGTATTACGAGGCCATTTCCGAGATTCTGCCCGATGTTAAGCTGTATGTCAACACCGCAGGAAACGGCTCTGATGTGCAGATGCTGTTGCCCTTGGAGAAAATGATAGAAACAGGAGGTAACCAAGGATGAAAAAAGGTATTTTAATTGCTGTGATTGCCTTTGTTTTGGTAATTGCATTGGCAAACAGCTTTTATACGATTCGCGAAAACGAATACGCCTGCGTGGTGGAATTTTCGAAAATCGTCGCAACAAATGACCGGCCGGGTCTGCATTTCAAGGTGCCGTTCCTGCACACCGTAAAGTACTTCTCCAGCGCGACGCAGTTGTATGACATCCCCCCTTCCGAGGTCATTACGCTGGATAAACAGAATATGACCGTGGACTGCTATGTGCTGTGGGAGATTTCCGACCCCCTCAAGTTCTATCAGTCCCTGGGCAATTCCACCGTTGCCGAACAGCGTTTGGGCGACCAAACCTACACCGCGCTGAAAAATGCTATGGGTAAGCTGGCGCAATCGGATATTATCAACATGGAAGACGGTGGCCAGCGCAACGACATTTACGACGGCATTGCCACAACTGTCAACGAAAAGGCGCAGGCCTACGGCATCAATGTGCTGGATGTGAAGATTAAGCGCTTTGACCTGCCCGAATCGAACCTCAACGCGGTCTATTCCCGTATGATTTCCGAGCGCAATCAAATGGCATCGAAATATACTGCCGACGGCAATTATGAGGCTTCCATCATCCGCAACGATGTGGATAAGCAAGTAAACATCATGGTTTCCAACGCAGAGGCCGCCGCCGCAAAATTAGAAGCCGAGGGCGAAGCGGAGTATATGCGCTTGCTTGCCGAGGCATACGACAGCCAGGATAAGAAGGATTTTTACGAATTCATCTTGGCGCTCGATGCATTGAAGCAGAGCTTGACAGGTGAGGAAAAAACCATTATTTTAAGTGCCGATTCCAAGCTGGCGCAAATCCTTATGGGTAAATAAAATCATAACCACCGGCACAGCCGGTGGTTTTTTATACAGCAAAAAGCAGGGGTATATCCCCTGCTTTTTTGTTATTTACCCATTGTTAAGATGATATTGCAGATTCTGTCCACATCCTCCAGCGCCAAATCCGCGTACAGCGGCATAGACAACACACGCTTACTCAAGCGCAACGCCACAGGCGTTTCGGTGGGGTCGTATTCGCCGGCAAAGCAGGCGAAGGTGTTGGTCAGCGGATAGAAGTACTTTCTTGCGCCGATTCCCTGCTGTGCAAGGGCGTCCATCACCTCGTTACGGCTAAAGCCGAAGACCGTTTCATCGAACACCACAGGAAAATAGGCGTAATTGGAAACCACATCCTTTTGAATGGGGCTTATCTGCAGGCCTGCAACGCCCTCCAAATGCTGACGGTAGCGCTCCACCACCAATTTCCGCTTGGCAATCTCCGCATCCACATGGCGCAGATTGCACAGACCCATCGCGGCTTGGAACTCGTTCATTTTGGCGTTGCCGCCTATATATTCCACATCCTCGGGGCCGTGAATACCGAAGTTTTTCCAATCGTTAAACTTCTGCGTGAAGCTATTGTCGCGATAGCACAGCGCACCGCCTTCGATGGTGTTATAAACCTTAGTGGCGTGGAAGCTGAACAT
>JAZNGK010000094.1:0-11933 GCA_045576395.1 Faecousia sp.
CACAATAGGGCAAAAAGCGCCGAAATAAGCCGCTTTCAGGCGTGTTCGGATATGTCGCTCTACTCTAAGCTATACTGATAAAGAGGGGTGAGCTTATGCGAGAAGTTGTGGCAACCGTAAACGGCTACGATATGTACCCACGCATCGTCGGGCGCGTGCGGTTTCAGCAATACAAAAGGGGCGTGCTGGTTACAGCGCACATACGCAATTTGCCGACGGACGGTTTTTTTGCCTTTCACATTCACGAGGGAAACAACTGTGAGGAGCCGCAGGGACACTACAATCCCAACGGAGCCTTGCACCCAGACCATGCAGGGGATTTGCCGCCGCTGCTGTCAAATGGCGGAGAGGCGTATATGTCCGTTTTGACAGACAGATTCACCTTAGACGCAATCATCGGCAGAACGGTGATTATTCACAAAAATCCGGACGACTTCCAAACACAGCCGTCGGGGGATAGTGGAGATAGGGTCGCCTGCGGTGTGATTATGCCGTCGTGTTCCAATCCGCGATTTTTTTGCGAAAGATTTTAGAAAACTATTGACTTTGCGCGTGAAAAGTGTTAGAGTGTAGAAAAAATAGAGAACGCGATGACGAAATCAAGTATGCATGTTCAGCGCTTATCCAGACAGCTGCCGGTTGGTGCAAGGCAGAATAAGCCGAGGTGCAGAAATACCTTTCTGAGCGGCCTGTGGAACGGCACAAGCCAAGTAGACAGCGACGGGGGCGCCCGTTACAGCGCTTAGGATATGTTAGTATCCGATGAGGCCGCGTAAGCGGTAAATAGAGGTGGTACCACGAGTTTTACTCGTCCTCTGCAAGGTGTTTGCAGAGGACGATTTTTTATTCTTTTTTAATGGAAGAGGGCGAAGCATATGACAATTATTGACTTTTTGGAACGGAACGCGCGGTTGTATCCGTCCGACACAGCCTTGGTGGAAATCAATCCGTCGGAAGAACGGGACAACGCGGTTACTTGGCGTGATTTCAGCTTGATTGAAAGCGCCAATGCGGATATGCCTTATCGTCGGGAGCTGTCTTGGAAGGATTTTGACCGTCGTGCCAATCGGTTTGCCAATCTGTTACTGAGCAGAGGCCTTCCCCGTGGCACGAAGGTGGCAATTTTAATGATGAACTGTCTGGAATGGCTGCCTGTTTACTTTGGCATCTTGAAGGCAGGCTGTGTTGCCGTTCCGATGAATTTCCGCTATTCTGCTGAGGAAATCAAGTATTGCCTGGATTTGGCGGATGTAGAGGTGCTGGTGTTCGGTCCGGAATTTATCTCCCGAATGGATACTATCGCGAAAGAAATTCCCGGTGTTCGTACGATGTTCTTTGTGGGGAACAACGGCCCTGCTTATACGGAGAATTGCCTGCGACTGATGGGCTTTTGCTCATCGAGCGTGCCACCTGTTTCGCTGGAGGAAACGGACCATGCCGCAATCTATTTTTCTTCCGGCACGACCGGCTTCCCCAAGGCGATTTTGCATAATCACAGAGCGCTGCTGAGCTCCTGCCAAACAGAGCAGAATCACCATAGTCAGAGCAGAGAAGATGTGTTTTTGTGTATTCCGCCGCTATACCATACAGGCGCAAAAATGCATTGGTTTGGTTCCTTGCTTTCCGGCAGTAAAGCGGTGCTTCTGCGTGGCGTAAAGCCGGAGTGGATTTTGCGCGCGGTTACCGAGGAAAAATGCACAATCGTATGGTTGCTTGTGCCTTGGGCGCAGGATTTGTTGGACGAAATTGACAGTGGAAAGCTCGATTTAAGCAGTTATTATTTGGAACAATGGCGCTTGATGCATATTGGTGCCCAGCCCGTTCCGCCCAGCCTCATTCACCGCTGGAAAAAGGTCTTCCCCACGCATCAGTATGACACCAACTACGGCCTGTCCGAATCTATCGGCCCCGGCTGTATTCACTTGGGTGTGGAAAACATTCATAAGGTGGGCGCCATCGGCAAAAACGGATACCTTTGGAAGAGTAAAATCGTCGACGAAAACGGAAACGAAGTGAAGCAAGGGGATGTGGGCGAGCTGATTGTAAAAGGCCCCGGTGTGATGCTGTGCTACTACAAAAACCCCGAGGCGACTGCCGAGGTACTTAAGGGTGATTGGCTCTATACCGGTGATATGGCGCGTATGGACGCAGACGGATTTATCTACTTGGTTGACCGAAAAAAGGATGTCATTATTTCCGGTGGTGAAAATCTCTATCCCGTACAGATTGAGGACTTCCTGCGGAAGAATGATAAGATTAAGGATGTGGCAGTGATTGGCTTGCCGGATGCCCGTTTGGGCGAAATTGCTGCTGCGATTATCGAACTAAAAGCGGGCGTAACGGCAGACGAGGCAGAGCTGAACCAATTCTGTATGGAGCTGCCCCGTTATAAGCGCCCCAGAAAAATTATATTTGATAAAATTCCCCGTAACCCAACCGGCAAGATTGAAAAGCCGGTTCTGCGCAGTCGATACTGCAAGGGTCGCTTGGTCGAGGTACAGACCGCGAACTGATAGGGAAGATATACTATGAAAAAGGAGAAATAAGCTATGTGGGATATGGCGATAAAAGTCGGCATGCTGGTTGTGTTTTTTGGAATTATGGTTGCCGTTGGTTTGTATTGTCGTCGAAACGCCACCGATGTAAACGGATTTGTGCTGGGTGGACGGTCGGTCGGGCCTTGGCTGACAGCCTTTGCATATGGCACCTCTTATTTCTCCGCGGTTGTATTTGTCGGCTATGCCGGTCAGTTTGGTTGGAAATACGGCATCGCGGCCACATGGGCAGGCATTGGAAATGCCCTGCTTGGCTCACTCCTTGCCTGGGTTGTGCTGGGTCGACGCACACGCATTATGACACAGCACCTAAACAGCGCCACCATGCCGGAATTTTTCGGCAAGCGGTTTGATTCCAAGGCGTTGAAGCTGTGTGCCTCAGCGATTGTCTTCGTTTTCTTAATTCCGTATACTGCCAGCCTTTATAACGGCCTAAGCCGTTTGTTTGAAATGGCATTTGGCATAGACTATGCTGTCTGTGTGATTGTTATGGCGGTGCTGACGGGTATTTATGTCATTATGGGCGGCTATATGGCAACGGCTATCAACGATTTTATTCAAGGTATTGTTATGATTGGTGGCATTGTTGCTGTGATAGCAGCGGTGCTGAACGCCAATGGCGGTTTTACGGAAGCGCTGAACGGCCTTGCACAGGTTACAGACCCGTCCGTTTCCGATACGCCCGGTGTGTTCGCCTCTTTCTTCGGACCCGACCCCGGTGGTCTGCTGGGCGTGGTATTGTTGACCAGCCTGGGCACATGGGGACTGCCCCAAATGGTGCAGAAATTTTATGCCATCAAGAATGAAGACGCCATCAACAAAGGCACGATTATTTCAACTGTATTTGCGCTGCTGGTGGCAGGTGGCTGTTACTTTATGGGCGGCTTCGGTCGGCTGTATGCAAAGGATGTCGACATCCCAACAGGCGGTTACGACCGCATTGTACCCACTATGCTGGCTGATTTTTCACCCTTTTTGCTTGCGGTGGTGATTGTGCTTGTCCTGTCTGCCTCTATGTCAACCTTATCTTCTTTGGTGCTAACCTCAAGTTCCACCTTGACCTTGGACTTTATTAGTGGTACTATCATAAAGAATATGACTGACAAACGGAAAGTGCGGTGGATGAAGTGCTTGGTTGTCGCGTTTATTGCTGTTTCCGTCGTGCTTGCCATTGTGCAGTATAAATGGAATGTGGCTTATATTGCGCAGTTGATGGGCATTAGCTGGGGAACTCTTGCCGGTGCGTTCTTAGCGCCGTTTCTGTACGGGCTTTATTGGAGACGGACAACAAAGACTGCCTGCGTGGTAAACTTTTTGTTTGCTACGGTATTTATGGTGGCAAACATTCTGTTTCAGTCCTATTTTCCCAAGCTGCTGCAATCACCCATCAATGCCGGCGCATTTTGTATGCTGGCAGGACTTATCATTGTCCCGATTGTGAGCTTGCTCACCAAGGCGCCCGATGCTGACAAAACCAAAGAAATTTTCGCCTGCTATGCGCGTACGGTTTCCGTTGCGGTTACGGACTCGATTGGCAAAGCGGATTAGGAGGATACTTCATGAAACAATTACTGTTGGGCAACGAAGCGGTTGCCAGAGGCTTATATGAAGCCGGCTGCCGTGTGATTTCCAGCTATCCCGGCACACCGAGCACGGAGATTACCGAAGCGGCCGCAAAATATGATGAAATTTACTGTGAGTGGGCGCCGAATGAAAAGGTTGCCCTGGAAGTGGCGTTTGGCGCGTCCCTGGCAGGCAAGCGCAGCTTTTGCGCGATGAAGCATGTGGGCTTAAATGTGGCGGCTGACCCGTTATATACCGCCTCTTACACCGGTGTGAACGGTGGTTTAGTGATTGCGGTGGCGGATGATGCCGGTATGCACTCATCACAAAACGAACAGGATTCCAGACACCATGCGATTGCCGCAAAGCTTCCTATGCTTGAGCCGGCAGACAGCGCCGAGGCGCTTTCCTTTGCAAAATTGGCATATGAGCTTTCTGAGCAGTATGATACGCCTGTGCTTCTGAAAATGTGTACCCGTATTGCGCATTCCCAAAGTGTTGTGGAATTGGGTAAGCGGCAAGAGGCGGCAGAAAAGGCGTATGAAAAAAATATCGCAAAATATGTGATGACCCCCGGCAATGCCAAGCGGCGGCACCCCGTAGTGGAAGCGCGTATGGAACAGCTGGTGGCGTTTGCGGATAACAGCAATGTCAACCGCGTGGAAATGGGCGATACCAAGCTCGGCATCATCACCTCGTCTACTTCTTACCAATATGTAAAAGAAGTGTTTGGGGAAAATGCCTGCGTGCTGAAGCTGGGCATGGTAAATCCGCTACCGAAAAAGCTGATTTTAGACTTTGCCGAAAAGGTCGAAAAGCTGGTGGTGGTAGAGGAGCTGGACCCGATTATCGAGAATCATTGTCGTAGCTTGGGTCTTACCCTGTCCGGCAAGGATGTACTTCCCATTGTGGATGAGTACAGCCAAAATCTGCTTGCGGAAAAATTGGGTGGTACAGTACATAAGGGAACTGCCTTGCAGACGGAAATTCCGCCCCGTCCGCCGGTGATGTGTGCCGGTTGTCCTCACCGTGGATTGTTTTACATCTTAAAAAAGAATCATTGTACGGTGTTGGGAGATATCGGTTGTTATACATTAGGTGCGGCCGCGCCGCTGTCGGCTATGGAAATGACCCTGTGTATGGGCGCATCTGTCAGCGCAGTCCATGGCTTTAATAAGGCAAGGGGTATAGACAGCGAGAAAAAGACCGTTGCGGTAATTGGCGACTCTACCTTTATGCACTCCGGCATGACCGGCCTTGCCAATATTGCGTATAACGGCTCAAACTCTACGGTTATTATTGTGGACAACTCCATTACCGGCATGACCGGCCACCAGCAGAATCCCACAACGGGCTACAACATTAAGGGTGAGCCTGCCGGAAAGATTGATTTGGAAGCGCTGTGCCGCGCGATGGGCTTTGAACGCGTGCGCGTGGTTGACCCGTATGACCTTGCCCAATGCGATGCGGTTATCAAAGAGGAGCTTGCTGCGGAAGCGCCCAGTGTGATTATCTCCCGTCGGCCCTGTGCGCTCCTTAAAAATGTCAAACACAACGGGCCCATTACAGCCAATTCCGATAAGTGCGTGGGCTGTAATGCCTGTATGAAAATCGGTTGTCCTGCCATTAGTATGGTAGACAAGAAGACAGTCGTGGACTCGACCTTGTGTACCGGCTGTGGTGTATGTACCCAGCTTTGCAAATTCGATGCCTTGGGCGGTAAGTAAGGAGGCCTACAAATGAACACAAAGAATATTATGATTGTCGGTGTAGGCGGACAGGGGAGCCTTTTGGCAAGCAAGCTGTTGGGAAGACTGTTGCTCGGCAAGGGCTATGACATTAAGGTCAGCGAGGTTCACGGTATGAGCCAGCGTGGCGGCAGTGTGATTACCTATGTGCGTTACGGTGAAAAAGTTTACTCTCCCATTATTGACAAGGGTGAGGCGGATTACATTATCGCGTTTGAAATCTTAGAAGCAGCGCGCTGGACAGAATATTTGAAGACCGGTGGCAAAATCATCACCAATACGCAGAAAATCAACCCCATGCCGGTCATCACCGGTGCGACCGTATATCCGGAGAATCTAGCTGAGCAGATGCGCCAAGCAGGCTTGGATGTGGATGCCGTTGACGCGCTCTCCCTGGCAGAGCAGGCAGGTAGCGCAAAGTGTGTGAATATTGTACTGATGGGTCGATTGTCTAAGTATTTTGACCTGCCCTTAGCAGATTGGATGGATGCCATCGAAAAGAGTGTTCCGAGCAAGTTTTTGGAGCTGAATCGGCAGGCTTTCTTGCTGGGCAGAAATTCCTAAGCAGATATAAGAACGAGGAAAAGAAAATGGAACGGTATTATCAAAAAGAAATTGAAACAGCTTCTCGCGAGGAGATTTTGGCATTGCAGAATGCGCGCCTTGTCAAGCAGGTGCGCCATGTTTGGGACAATGTGCCTTATTACCGCAAGAAGATGGAAGATAAGGGTTTAACCCCCGATGATATTCAGGGCGTTTCGGATTTGCACAAGCTCCCCTTTGTTACAAAGGACGATTTGCGGCAGTCGTACCCCTATGGCTTGCTTGCCAAGCCGCTGAAGGATTGTGTGCGGATTCAGTCCACCTCCGGCACAACCGGTAAGCGCGTGATTGCCTTTTATACGCAGGCGGATATTGACCTGTGGGAGGATTGCTGTGCGCGTGCAATCGTGGCGGCAGGCGGCACCAATGAGGATGTGTGCCAAGTCTCCTACGGCTATGGCTTGTTTACCGGCGGTCCCGGATTAGACGGCGGTAGTCATAAGGTGGGCTGCTTGACCATTCCGACATCCTCCGGCAATACGGAACGCCAGATTATGTTCATCAAGGATTTGCAGGCCACCATCTTGTGCTGTACGCCGTCGTATGCGGCCTATTTGGGCGAGAGCATGAAGGAAATGGGAATGGGTCCCGAGGACATTCCTCTAAAAGCCGCCATCTTCGGTGCGGAGGCTTGGAGTGAGGAGATGCGGCAGGATATTCAAAAGACCTTGGGCATCAAAGCCTATGATATTTACGGCCTTACGGAGCTTAGCGGACCCGGCGTGGCGTTTGAATGTTCCGAGCAGAACGGTATGCATGTAAATGAAGACCACTTCATTGTGGAAATCATTGACCCGGAAACCGGTGAAGTGCTCCCCGAGGGAAGCAAAGGTGAGCTGGTATTTACAGCTATCACCAAAGAGGCGTTCCCAATCCTGCGTTATCGTACACGCGACATCTGCGTTCTGAACCGAAAGCCCTGTTCGTGCGGCCGTACCCATGTGAAGATGTGCAAGCCTATGGGTCGGAGCGACGATATGCTGGTGATTCGCGGTGTGAATGTGTTCCCCTCGCAAATCGAAACGGTGCTGTTGGAGCAAGGCTATCAAGCGAACTACCAAATTTTAGTAGACCGCGTGAATAATTCCGACACCTTGGAAGTCCAGGTGGAAATGACCAGCGACAGCTTCTCGGATAATTTGGGTAAGATTACCGCTATGGAAAAAGAGCTGATATCTGCCATTAAATCTATGCTGGGTATTGCCGCAAAGGTGCGTTTGGTAGCACCGAAGAGTATTACCCGTAGTGAGGGAAAAGCCGTTCGTGTTATTGACAAGCGGAAAATTTGAAAGTAAGGAGAATCAGCTATGACGATTTATCAAATTTCTGTATTTTTAGAAAATCGTGCCGGTCAGTTGTGTGAAATCACCGATATTCTCCACAAGAATCAGATTGACTTGCGCGCAATTAACATCGCAGAAACCAGCGATTACGGTGTTCTGCGTTTGATTGCCAATGATTCACAAAAGGCATCGTCCATTCTCCTGGAGCAAGGCTTTATTCTGTCTATGACCCCTGTGGTGGCGGTCGCTGTAAACGACGAGCCGGGTGGCTTGGCAAAGGTGTTGCGCCTGATGACAGATGCCAATATCAACATTGAGTATATGTACTCCGTCTTCGGGCAGTCCAACGGCAAGGCGTATATGATTTTCCGCGTTGCACAGGACGAGGAATTCAAGCGTGTACTGCAGGAAAATGGTATAGATGTGGTTTCCAGCGAGGAAATGGGACTTTACGAAACGATTTGAGAGGATTATAACATTATGCAGGAACTAAGCAGAAAGAATAAACGCTTTACCGATTCCGTCATTCGTCGAATGACGCGAATTGCCATTGATTGCGGTGCCATTAACTTGGCACAGGGCTTTCCCGACTTTGACCCCCCTAAGGAAATGCTGGACCGCTTGGAAGAGGTTAGTCGGCAAGGTCCCCACCAATATCCGATTACCATGGGCGCGCCCAATTTCCGTGCCGCGTTGGCAAAGAAGTGCGGTCGTTTTATGAATCGCACCATAGACCCCAATACGGAAGTGGTGGTTACCATCGGCTCTACCGAGGCAATGGTGGATACCATTTTTGCACTCACCAACCCCGGTGATAAAATCGCGATGTTCTCGCCCTATTTTGAAAATTATCGCGCACAGGCGATTTTGGCAGATTGCGAGCCGGTGTTTATCCCCTTAATCCCTCCGTCTTTTAACTTTGACCCTGCAGTGGTGGAAGATGCTTTCAAGCAGGGCTTGAAAGCAATCCTGATTTGCAATCCTTCCAACCCCAGCGGTAAGGTATTTACTGAGGCGGAGCTGAAATTCTTGGCGGATTTGTGTATCAAATACGATGTGTATGCTATTATGGACGAGGTCTATGAGCACATCATCTATGCGCCGCACAAGCATACCTATATGAATACCATTCCCGGTATGTGGGAGCGTACGGTTTCGTGTTCCTCTTTGTCGAAAACCTATTCCATTACCGGCTGGCGTTTGGGCTATGCCATCGCGCCTCAGCACCTAATGGATAGAATCAAGCAATACCACGACTTCAATACCGTTGGCGCGCCCTCTCCCTTGATGGAAGCGGCGGTGGTGGGTTTGGAAATGCCCGACAGCTATTACGAGGAATTCGGTGCGCACTACGCGCATATGAAAGCCATTTTTACCAAGGGATTGGATGACATCGGTATTCCCTATACCGACCCGCAGGGCGCCTATTTTGTGCTGGCAAACATCGGCCCTTACTTAAAACCCGGTCAGACAGATGTTGCGTTTTGTGAAGAGCTGGCGCAGAAGGTTGGTGTGGCTTGCGTGCCCGGCACCTCGTTTTTCAAAGAAAATGTGCAGGATATTGTCCGCGTGCATTTTGCCAAGAAGGACGAAACCCTCTACGAGGCGCTTAACCGCCTGAATGACATTAAGAAAATTATGGCATAAAATAAGAAAAGTCCACCCGGTCGGGTGGACTTTTTGCTTGTTATCACTTATCCGTATGAGCCAAATATTCGGCACGACCGGATTCGTAGAGATTATTTCCCTGGCTGTCAATGATGACTACCACAGGGAAATCTTTTACGGTTAAACGACGGATTGCCTCTGCGCCCAAATCCTCATAAGCGACCAATTCCGCTTTTTTGATACATTCGCTAAGCAACGCGCCACAGCCACCGATTGCGCCGAAATAGACAGCACCGTGCTGCTTCATCGCGGCAATCACTTCGGGGCCCCGCTTTCCTTTGCCAATCATACCGGTTTGACCCTCGGCAATCAGAATGGGACTGTAAGCATCCATACGGTAGGATGTGGTAGGGCCGGCAGAGCCGATTGCCTGACCGGGCTTTGCAGGGGTCGGGCCCACGAAATAGATAATGCTGTCCGTTAGGTCGATGGGTAGCGGTTTTCCTGCTTCCATCAGCTCACACAGGCGTTTGTGCGCCGCGTCGCGTGCGGTGTAAATCTCACCGGAAATTAAACAGCTGTCGCCTGCTTTCAAGGTCTTTACCTTTTCCCGGGTTAAGGGTGTCGTGATATGTACCGTTGCCATTATAGCACCTCCGTTTTATGCCGCGTTACATGGCAGTTGATATTCACCGCAACCGGCAGTCCGGCGATGTGCGTGGGAAATACCTCAATATTTACAGCCAATGCGGTTGTCTTGCCGCCGAAGCCTTGCGGTCCGATACCCAAGGCGTTGATTTCTTCCAACAATTCTTTCTCCAAATTTTGATAGAAGGGATTTGCGTTCGGAACATCAACACAGCGCATCAGCGCCTTTTTGGCAAGGAGCGCGGCCTTGTCAAAGGTGCCGCCGATACCGACACCCACCACAATCGGGGGACAGGGGTTGGGGCCGGCATCTTCTACCGCTTTGCGCACAAATTCCTTAACGCCTTGCAGACCGTCTGACGGGCGTAGCATTTTAATTTGGCTCATATTTTCGCTACCGAAGCCCTTCGGTGCGACCGTAATTTCCACCTTGTCGCCGGGAACGATTTCATAATAAATCATAGCAGGCGTATTGTCGCCGGTGTTGCGTCTGTCCAACGGGTCGGCAACGACACTCTTTCTCAAGAAGCCTTCCGCATAGCCTTGCCGAACGCCTTCGTGGACAGCTTCTTCCAAGTTTCCGCAGATGTGAACCTCTTGACCGATTTTCAGAAATACGCAAGCCACACCGGTGTCTTGACAAATCGGCACATTTTTTGTGTCGGCAATCTGATAATTTTCAATAATGCGCTCCAAAATTTCTTTTGCTTGCGGCCAATTTTCTTGCCCATGGCAGTCCTCAATGCGGTTGCGGACATCCGCCGGCAAGTGATTATTCGCTTCTATACATAATTCTTTAATAACAGCTGTGATTTGTTGTGCATCCAATTCTCGCATAACAATAATGTCCTTTCCTGTGTTTGCTACCATATATACATCGGGTATTTGTTTGTTTATTATAACGGTTGATTGCTGTTTTGTAAATGCTTATTTTGCTTTTAGGTAGCCACCTGCCGGCCTTTCCGCTTCTACCAAGATAACCGTATTGCAGTCGCTCTCGATGGCGTGCTTCAAAGCAGATGCCGCCACCGTCTATACGGTCGATGATATGCAGATGATATTTCTTGGAGAAGCAGTATGTATTCTTCTGCACATTCCTCAAGGTGGGTTATTACACTGAGGTAGTATTCCCAGGTGCGGATGTTCGCTTTATAGCCATCAACAATGATGTAGATAGTGCCAATCAGCAAGATAGTGATTTTACCCCGTTTCTTAATATCATAAACGAATGGTACGCCAAGGACACCAGCAAGAAAATTCGTGCAGTGTTCAAGGCAAAGGGCGAATCCGGTAAACCGCTGTGTACCAACCCTCCGTATGATTACATCAAAAATATCTAAAGAAAGCAAAAATTTCGAAATCTGAAAAATTCGAAGTTTTTGCGGTGGAGATAAGCGGGCCCGAACCGCTGACCTCTTGAATGCCATGGCCTCAGGAGGTGGACAGAATGAATACATATGGATAAAGTGGACTAAATAGCACCATAATCACGAATAAAAATACATTATGTGTCAGTTGGTATACAGTGTTTCGTCGTAATTCAAGATTTATTCAAGATGAAAAGTAGCGACCTACTCCAAAAGTAGCGACCTACAACCCTAAATCAAAGAATGCGAGGAATGTTGTATGAATTACTTATCTGCAAAAGAAACTGCCTTAAAATGGGGCGTAAATGTTTCATTAGTGAAGCGTTACTGCGCCCAAGGACGAGTGCCCGGAGTGGTATTCCAAAACGGTGTTTGGCGCATCCCAGAGGATGCAATCCGTGTTTCACGGACAGATTTGGAGTATACATCCGAGGTGGAGTTGCCAGAATTGGCCAAAAAGCTGCAAAATCAGAAGAAAAAGCGGAATTTTCACGGTTTGTACGATTTTACCATAATTGACCTGACTTACTCCTCTTCCCGGATGGCAAGCGTCCGTTT
>JAZNGK010000095.1:0-3252 GCA_045576395.1 Faecousia sp.
GTACACACTCAACCCTACAAACGTGGATGAGTACAATGATTACGCCCGCCTTACCGGCATAAAGGGCGTTTACCGCAACGCCCAGGCGCACCCGCTCAATCAAAAAGCCATTGCTGAAAAGCATGCGGAAAGCATGGGCAAAAAGTATGAGGAGTGCAACTTCGTTGTTGCTCATATAGACGGCGGCATCACTATTAATGCCCATGACCATGGCCGTATGACCGACGGAAATGTGGGCGCGGGCGGCGACGGAGCTTTTACTCCCACCAGAATAGGCAGCGTTCCCGTTCTGCCCCTTCTCGACTACATCGAAGCACATTCAGTTCAGGAAGTTCGTACCATGTGCTCGCGCTCCGGAGGTTTCGTTTCGTTTTTCGGCACTTCCGATGCAAAAGTAGTTCACAAACTTGTTGAAGAAGGTGACCCCAAGGCAGTCCTCGTGTGGAACACCATGATATACCAGTGCTGCAAACAAATAGGTGCTATGAGTACTGTTCTGGAAGGCAAGGTAGACGGAATTCTACTTACTGGCGGCCTTGTCAGATACGCAGATATCGTTGACGGCATCAAACGCCGCTGCGGCTGGATTGCGCCTATAACCGTTTATCCCGGCGAAATGGAACAGCAGGCTCTGGCATACTCGGTCCTTAAAGTACTTCACGGTGAGGCCGAGGCCATACACTATCCCGGCAAACCTGTTTGGGAAGGTTTCCCTTTTATTGACGACTGATTTTGAACACAAAGCATATAGTGTTGGTATTACACAAAAGACCTCCGAAAGCATACTTTCGGAGGTCTTTGCTTGAAGCAATTATCTGCCAAAGTTTTAGTTTTTATGTCTTTGCCCACTTAAATTATTGCGGCTTGATAACGAACAAGGTATACTAATAGTGTCCAATACAAGATAGGGGAGAAAGTGATGAAAAAGAATAAGACTTCTATCGTATTTACAGGAGATATTGGTTTTGACCGATATATGGACCGAAAGTGGGAAGATGAAAATCTTCTCTCAGAAGAAGTGCTGGATTTCTTTCGGAGTGCAGACCATGTCTGCGCAAATGTTGAGGGCGCACTGATAGATGCTGCTGACGACGGTTCACGAGGTGTTTTCTTTCACAGTATGAATCCCGAAGCTACCCGTGTCCTTCAGAAAATGGGAGCAGACATATGGTCTATCGGTAACAATCATACCATGGATGCTGGGCGAGAGGGTGTTATCAGCACTAAAAAGATTGCGGCAGAACTTGGATGCAAGACCTTCGGCGCGGGATTGAATATTACAGAGGCTTCGGAACCGGTGTACCTGGATGAAGCTGGCGGTATTGGTATGTTTGGTGTATCCTATATGGCGGAGTGCATTCCTGCCACAGCTACCGAACCCGGTATTTTCCGCTGGGACGATATGGACTATATTGCAAAGCGAATTGCGGAAGTCAAATCCAAGTGTCGCTGGTGCATTGTGGTTGCTCATGGCGGTGAGGAATTTACCAGCCTGCCGAGTCCATATACCCGAGAGCGTTATATCAAATATCTGGAACTCGGAGCCGATGTGGTGGTTGGTCACCATCCTCATGTGCCGGAAAACTATGAATTGTTCGATGACGGGAAGGCAATCTTCTATTCACTTGGTAATTTCATTTTTGATACAGACTACCAGCGTGTTCATCTCTATACCGATTTGGGTGTCCTGCTAAAACTGACCTTTACCGAGGAGACTATGGACTTTGAGGCGGCCGGTATCCGTATCGTTCGCGGAGAAGAGCGCATTGTGGCGGCGCCATTGCCGGATGTGTTTACCAACATCCCAGCAGAGGAATATGAACTGTTGTCGCCCCTTTCTGCCAAGGCGTTTGTAATTGAGGACATGCGGAAAATGCTCTATCTCGAATCGGAACGTTTTGCAAATGCCACGCAGGAAGTCTGGGATGGCTATTTCTTTAGCGAAGAGCCTGATGGTTTCTATAAGGGCGCACATATGGACTTTAACATAATTGTTCCTTTCTCAAAGAAGGCGGAGGAAGGACTGTGGAAACAGAGCAAGCTTGAAAAAGTCAAGGAATATATTTTGCGTCAAATTTAATCACATCAAAAGAGCAGGGGAGTGTCATCGACACTCCCCTGTGTTTTTGATGGAAATCAATACTTAAATTGTGCAAAATCGGAGGCAGCGGTAAGAAGGGATTCCTCCCAACCGTAGAACGCAGAGTATTTGCCGTGATATTGCTCTTTATCGCTTCCGAGACCGGAAACATAATAGACAATGCCGTTTTTCTTCTTGGTGTCAAAGAGCATGCCGCCAAGAAGACCATAGGCATCTGCGGTGTGTCCTGCAAAGGGCAGATCCTGACCAACGACTATTCTATCGCCCATATCAGTATTCGTGAAGATATGCGGACCCATGCCGTAGCAGTTCATAATTCCGCAGTATGTATCACCGTTTTTGAGCGAAGGATCATAGGTCCAAATAGGGGTAAACATTTTTTCGGTGGTTTCGGGTTTGAGAATTTGTGCACCGTTATAGCTGCCGCCATTGCAGTACATGAGCATGAGCTTGCACAGCTCGTTGATGGATATACGCAGACTGCCCATAGGACCGAAGAGGGAACCATTAGTGCCGATGACATATTCGGAGTAATCATCGTTAGGGTAACCGTCGGCGAAGTTATCGCACTGCGGTACCCAGTTGCCACTCTTGGGATCGAACATGCCTGCTTCATTGAGCTTGAGATAGAGCGTGCCCAATTCGGATTGGACATCTTCCGGCATAGCGGACACATTGAAACTGCAGCTAAGTCCCAAAGGAGCAAACACATGTTCAGTCATGTATTGGTCAAATCTTTTGCCGGAAACATTCTCTATTATTGTACCCAAGAGGCAATAATTCATGTTGCAATATGCAAAGAATTCTCCGGGGGCTTCCTCTGTCGGTGCCCAGCAATTGGGATTATAACATTTCTGACCTTCGGTGAAGAATTCGGAGATACGATGACCGTAGGGAATGTTATAGATGCCTGGGATATCACCGCCCTCACGAATTGAGGAGGTGTGGGACATGAGCATTTTGACTGTGATAGGAATGTTGGGGTGATGCGGATTCCTTAAATCAAATCCCAGATACTGAGAAGCATCGGCATCGGTGTCAATCAGTCCCTGCTCAATCAGCTGCCACATGCCGGTAGCTGTAAGCAATTTGGAAATGGAGGCTATACGAAACTTTGTGTCTCCGGTAACCTCATCTCCATTGATGTTCTT
>JAZNGK010000096.1:0-7300 GCA_045576395.1 Faecousia sp.
ATTCCGTTTGTGGTAATTCGTGCCATTTCCGATAAAGCAGATGATTCTGCCCAAATGGATTACCCCACCTTTGAGGCACTTGCCGCCAAACGATGCGCAGAGGTTACGCTGTTAATTGCAAAGCACTTGTCGCAATAATAATAGCACTTTGAAAACATCCACCTTAAAAGGTGGGTGTTTTTATAGCGATATTCAAAAAATATGCAAAGTTACGCCAATTTTGCAGAAATTTTATGCAAATATTCAAAAGATGCTTGTATATTTTATGAGAATGTGATACTATAACATACAATATTGTTGTATAAAGAAGGTAGTTTTGCCTGTGAATATTTTAGAAAATATCCATGGACACGCGGATTTGTTGACATTAAATGCCGACGATAGGGCACAGCTGTGCAAGGAAATCCGAGAATTTCTCGTTTCCAGCGTTTCCCGAACCGGTGGGCATATGTCATCTAACCTCGGTGTTGTGGAATTGACAGTCGCGATTGAAACGGTGTTTGATACCTCCGTTGACAGATTGGTGTTTGATGTCGGCCACCAATCCTATATCCATAAAATGCTGACAGGTCGGCAAGCGGATTTTGAAACCTTGCGGCAGTTTGGCGGTATGGCAGGTTTTCCGAAGCCTTCGGAAAGCGATACCGATGCATTTACAGCCGGTCATGCGTCCAGCTCGGTGTCGATTGCCTTGGGCATGGCGCGCGCAAGAGCGATGACGGGTGGAATATATCATGTTGTTGCGCTTCTCGGCGATGGTGCGGCCACAGGTGGTATTGCCTTTGAAGGGCTGAACGATGCCGCAGTGAGCAACGAGCCAATGGTGATTATTCTCAACGACAATGCGTTTTCCATAGACAGAAATGTGGGTGGAATGGCATCGCATTTGCGTTTGCTCCGTACAAAAGAGCGCTATCTCGGTATGAAACGGCATACAAAGGCGTTTCTGACAAAGATTCCCGGTGGTAGATTTATTTTCCGCATACTCGACAACACAAAAGACAGATTGCGTAGAATGTTGCTCTCAGAAACCATTTTTGAGAGTATGGGCTTTACCTATTTGGGGCCTGTGGATGGGCACGATACGGAAAAACTCATTATGCTGTTGCAGGTTGCACGGGATATGAAACGACCCGTTGTGCTTCATGTTATAACACAGAAGGGCAAGGGCTATTCGCCGGCACAAGAGCATCCAAAGCTGTTCCATGGTATTGGGAAATTTGACCCTCTGTCCGGTGAGCCGATTGGGAAATCGTCCGAAAGCTTTTCGGCATGCTTTGGTAATACTATGCTGGAATTGGCACAGCGAGATAATCGCGTCTGTGCGATTACAGCCGCTATGCCCGGCGGTACGGGATTGCTGGACTTTAAGAAACAGTACCCTAAAAGGCTGTTTGATGTAGGTATCGCAGAGGAACATGCCGTTTCGATGGCAGGCGGCTTGGCGAAACAAGGTGCGATTCCTGTGGTTGCGCTGTATTCAACCTTTTTACAGCGCGCCTACGATATGATATTACAGGATATCTGTATGTTAAAGCTCCATGTCGTCTTTGCTGTTGACCGCGCAGGCTTGGTCGGTGAGGACGGAGAAACCCACCATGGTATCTTTGATGTGGGCTTTTTACGCCATGCACCCGGTTTGACCCTCCTTGCGCCTGCATCTTGCTTGGAACTGCAGGAAATGCTCACATGGGCGGTAGAGAAACAGAATGGTCCTGTGGCAATCCGCTACCCCAGAGGTGGCAACAGAGGATATACCGCATCTGCGTGGGATACGGAAAACTTCGTTATTTCCCACAGAAGCGGCAACGATGTTACGCTGATTACCTACGGCACATTATTAGACAATACGATGCAAGCGGCAGAGCTTTTGGCGCAGCAGGGAATTGAAGCAACCGTACTGCGGCTGACGAGCTTATCGCCTTTACCTGTTAAGCAAATTGTATCTTTACTACCCAAGAGTCGTCATGTGATTGTTTTGGAAGAAATCAGCGGAAATTGCGGTATTTGTCAGGAATTGGCATATGCGTTGCAAGAATTGCAGTTGGGTTATACGGTCAGCGGTGTTGATTTTGGCATTCGCTATATAACCCATGGCGCGATGGATACACTTTATGCACACTACGGCTTAAGCCCTAACGCAATCAAGGATTTTACGACGGAGGTACTCGGCGGTGAAAATTAAAAAACGGCTGGATGTACTTCTGGTTGAACGCGCTTTTGCGGAAACGCGCACCAAGGCACAGGCCATCATTATGAGCGGATTGGTGTATGTAGACGGACAAAAAGCGGATAAACCCGGTGTTTCTTATGAAGAAAGTGTTGCCATTGAGGTGCGTACCGGCGGTTGTCCCTATGTAAGTCGAGGCGGTCTGAAATTAGAGAAGGCTTTGCGGGATTTTGGTGTCAATCCCACCGGCTATGTATGTAGCGATTCCGGTGCATCTACCGGTGGTTTTACGGACTGTTTGCTCCAGCAAGGCGCAAGTAAGGTGTTTGCCATTGATGTGGGATACGGGCAGCTGGATTGGAAAATCCGTTCCGACCCGCGTGTGGTCGTTATGGAGCGCACCAATGTGCGTTATGTTACGCCCGAAGATTTGGGTGAGCCACTAGACCTATCTGTCATAGATGTCAGCTTTATTTCCTTGCGAATAGTACTGCCTGTGATTAAAACCTTCCTAAAGCCAACAGGGCAAGTCCTTTGCTTAATTAAGCCACAGTTTGAGGCAGGGAAAGAAAAGGTAGGTAAAAAAGGCGTGGTTAGAGAGCCGTCCGTTCATAAGGAAGTGCTGGATAACTTCGTTGCGCTAACGCAAGAGCTTGACTTTACCATTTTGGGGTTAACCTTCTCTCCCGTAAAAGGTCCCGAGGGAAATATTGAATTTCTTGCACATTTAACCTTAGACGATAAAATCGGCGTTGTGCCGGATACAGCATCGGTGGTTGCCGCTGCACACGAAACATTAAAGGGGTGAAATAAATGAATCGCGTAATATTATCCCCCAATCCCTATCGGGATAAGAACTTCCAAACCCTTCGAGAGGCGATGGCGGTACTGCAAAATGCAGGCATTGAAACGCGTGTATGTCTGCCGTTTGAGGTTGACAGAACCTATGATTTGCCGCGTGATATTCGTTTTAGCCGTATGGACAGGGAGCTTCCCAATGCGTCTATGGTTATTTGCTTTGGTGGCGACGGAACGCTGCTGCATATGGCGAAAGCGGCTACAAGACAGGGGATTCCTGTATTGGGTGTCAATATCGGCACAATGGGCTTTATGGCAGAGTTGGAAAGCACAGAGCTCTCTCAGCTCTCGCGAATTGCAACAGGTGATTATACGATTGACAATCGTATGATGCTGGATGTAACTGTCCATCGGGACAGAGATATTATTTTTCGCGATTTGTGTCTAAACGATATTGCCATTACCAAGGGTGCCGTTGCAAGAATTGTACATTTGGAAGTGTGCTGTGATGGCGTACAGGCGATGGAATGTGGTGGCGACGGTGTAATTGTCGCAACGCCTACCGGCTCGACAGCGTATAGCCTATCTGCCGGTGGCCCAATTGTAGAGCCGGATGCGCACAGTATTTTGGTTACACCCATTTGCGCACACGATGTTGCAAGTCGCTGTATTGTAGCATCGGACAAGCGGACGGTTACGGTAACGATGACCCAAAACGCAAGGCGTAATGCCTATTTGTCTGTGGACGGTGGAAAGGCGCTTCGTATGAATATGGGCGATATTGCCACCATTCGCAAGTCGAATCTATGTACCAAGCTGGTGCGGCTAAAAGACCGCAGTTTCTTTGATGTGGTCAATATGAAATTTAGAATCGGATGAGGTGAAGCAATTGAAAAGTAAAAGACAAGCAAAGATTTTGGAAATCATCTCGAATAAGAATGTAGAAACCCAAGAACAGCTTCTTTCAGAATTGCAGGAAGCAGGCTTTCGCGGAACGCAAGCTACAATTTCCCGCGATATTAAAGAATTGCGCATTGTGAAGGAATTGACAAGCCTTGGCAATTATCGCTATACGACCTCTTCCAATGAGATGAGCGTAACATTTTCCGCCAAGCTCAATACCATTTTTCGCGAGTGTGTGGTAAGCTTTGATTATGCGCAGAATATTGTTGTGATTCGCACACTACCGGGTCTTGCAAATGCGGCGGCATCTGCTATCGATACGATGAATATGAGCGCAGTGGTTGGCAGCTTAGCCGGCGATGATACGGTGATGATTGTTATGCGCGATATGAATGCGGCCGCATCTTTCTGCGGTGAAATTAAGAGTTTGGTGCATTAAGGAGGGGTTTGCGTGCTGAGTCTTCTGCATATTGAGAATATTGCGGTCATCGAGTGCGCAGACATTTCGTTTGATGCCGGCTTTAATGTGTTGACCGGTGAAACCGGTGCAGGTAAATCTATTGTCATTGATGCAATTTCCGCAATTCTCGGCGAACGCGCTTACCGTGATATGATTCGTACGGGATCAGACAAGGCATCTGTGCGCGGTGTGTTTACCGATGTGCCGATGTTTGAATGGTTTGCCGAAAATGGCGTGCCCTATGATTCGGAAGTTGTGGTGCACCGCGAGGTCTATTTAGACGGCAAGAATGTCTGTCGTGTGAACGGAACGCTGGTTACAGTTTCCATTCTTCGCAAGTTGGGAATTCAGCTTATCAATATTCACGGTCAGCACGATTCGGCATCCTTATTTGATGAAAACACACATTTGGCGTATCTCGATACATTTGGTGAAAATGCGGATTTGCGTGATGCGTATATGAAGCGTTTTCAACAGGTGAGTAGCCTGCGCAAGGAAATTCAGCGAATGAATATGGACGAGGGTGAAAAGCTTCGCCGTATGGAAACACTGCGTTATCAAATTGACGAAATTGAAAAAGCAAAATTAGAATCCGGTGAGGATACGTACTTAGAACAGCGCAGAAAAGTGTTGCAAAATGCGGAAAAATTAAGCGACGGCATCAATGCCGCAGTCGCTTGCCTGTATGGCGACGACGATGTAGATGGCGCGGCAGCTTTGCTGGCAACGGCGGAACGCGAACTGTCTAAATTGTCCCGTTATGCAGACGATTTTGCAGCCCTTCACGAACGCGTTGCGGACCTTATGTACCAAGTACAGGATGCGGCAGAGGAAATGCGTTCTGCACGCGATGATTTAAGTTATTCTGCAGATGAATTGGAGCAAATTGAATCTCGGCTGGATATCATTCATCGATTGCGCAGGAAATATGGCGCAAGCTGTGATGAAATTTTGATGTATCTCGAAAACGCGAAAAATGAACTTGACGAAATTGCGCTTGCAGACGATACCATTGAACGGCTGAAGAAGAAATTACAGCTTGCAGAGCAGGATGCGATGGATTGCGCCTTGCAGCTAAGAGAGAACCGCAAATCTACGGCTGAAAAATTGTCCGAACGAATTCTGTCGGAGCTTGCGCAATTAGATATGCCAAGGGTGCAATTTTCCTGTGAATTTACGGAAACTGAGCTAACTGAAAACGGCATTGACCAAGTTGCTTTCTATATGTCTGCCAATGCAGGCGAAGCAAAAAAGGCAATGAGCAAGGTGGCATCGGGCGGTGAGCTGGCGCGAATTATGCTGGCTATGAAGAATGTTTTGGCAGAGCAGGACCAAATTTCTACCTTGATTTTTGACGAGGTGGACACCGGCGTGTCCGGTCGTGCGGCACAAAGGGTGGCTGAAAAGCTCCGTAATGTTGCAAAAAACAAGCAGGTTCTCTGCGTAACGCACTTGCCCCAGCTGGCGGCGTTGGCAAGCACCCACTTGCTGATTGACAAGCAGGAACGAAATGGGCGCACCTATACCACCGTTACCCCTCTTGACCGAGAGGGTAGAAAGCGCGAGCTGGCTCGCATTATCGGTGGCGCAAATATTACGGAAACTACGCTTATGAGTGCCGAGGAAATGCTCCGCGGTTAATGATGAAAACAGTACATTTTGGAGGTAAGAAAAAATGAAACTATATGATGAACTTGTTGCAAGAGGCTTAATTGCACAGGTAACCAATGAAGAGGAAATCCGTCAAATGATTGATAACGGCAAGGCGGTTTTTTATATCGGCTTTGACCCTACTGCAGATTCTCTTCATGTCGGTCATTTTATGGCGCTGTGCCTAATGAAGCGCCTGCAAATGGCAGGCAATAAGCCAATTGCGTTGATTGGCGGCGGTACAGCCATGATTGGCGACCCCTCCGGAAGAACCGATATGCGTTCTATGATGACCGAGGAAACAATCGCGCACAATTGCGAATGTTTCAAAAAGCAGATGTCGCGCTTTATTGAGTTTGGCGAAGGTAAGGCGATGATGGTCAATAATGCCGATTGGCTACTGAAGCTCAACTATGTGGATTTCATTCGTGAAATCGGCGGCTGCTTCTCTGTAAACAATATGCTTCGTGCCGAGTGTTTTAAGCAGAGAATGGAGAAGGGCTTGTCTTTCCTGGAATTTAACTATATGCCCATGCAGTCGTATGATTTTTACTATCTGTATCAGAATTACGGTTGTAATATGCAGTTTGGCGGTAATGACCAATGGAGCAATATGCTGGGCGGTACGGAACTGATTCGTCGCAAGCTTGGCAAGGATGCACACGCGATGACAATTACACTCCTGCTCAACTCCGAGGGTAAGAAAATGGGCAAGACTGCAAAGGGTGCTGTTTGGCTTGACCCCAATAAAACTTCGCCCTTTGAATTCTACCAATATTGGCGGAATGTAGAAGATGGCGATGTGCTTAAATGTATTCGTATGCTGACCTTCCTACCGTTGGAGCAGATTAACGAGATGGACAGCTGGAAGGACGCACAGCTGAATACGGCCAAGGAGATTTTGGCTTATGAGCTGACGAAGCTTGTCCACGGTGAGGAAGAAGCAGAAAAGGCACAGCAGGCGGCAAAGGCCTTGTTTGTAGGCGGTGGCGATGATGCCAATATGCCCTCTACGCAGATTTCTGCCGACCAACTGACCGACGGAAAAATCGGCATCTTGAATTTGATGGTGCTGTGTGGACTTGCGCCTTCCAACAAGCAGGCGCGTCAGCTTGTGGAGCAGGGTGGCGTTTTGGTAAACAACGAGAAAGTTCCTTCTGCTCAATTTGCCGTTACCGAGGAAATGCTCAAAGAGGGCGTAAAAATCCGTAAGGGTAAAAAAGTATTCCATAAGGCAATTCTTGCATAAATAATATAAGCGGTGTTTTCGTAACACCGCTTATTTCTTAATAATAAATTAGACACCCACAAATTGTGGG
>JAZNGK010000097.1:0-3427 GCA_045576395.1 Faecousia sp.
GAAGCGTAAGGAGTGATCCCCGTCCAGCCGGGGATCAGCAACAGTCCACCGGACTGTTGCATTTGATGGTTCAAGTCCTTGACCGAATCAGAAAAAGACCAACACCGAAAGGTGTTGGTCTTTTTCTGGCAGGGGCACAAGGACTTGAACCCTGAGCCTACGGTTTTGGAGACCGCCGCTCTACCAATTGAGCTATACCCCTATTTATATAAAAGGCGGTTGCCTTTTTTATCTGGTGGGCCCTCAGGGATTCGAACCCGGGACTATCCGGTTATGAGCCGGAGGCTCTGACCAACTGAGCTAAGGGCCCGTAAATTTTCTGTGCCTGAGCACCATTTCCGGCTTATTATATCACCCGATTTTGACAATGTCAAGGCTTTTCTTCACTCCAATGCCTGCCGTAATTTCTCCAACGCGCGCTTTTCAATTCGGGACACATAACTCCTGCTGATACCAACAATTTTCGCCACCTCACGCTGTCGTTGCGGTTGGCCGTTTTCCAAGCCGTAGCGCAGCGAAATCACCTGCCGTTCCTGTTCCGTCAGGCAGGTATCTACCAACTTGCGCACCTGTTGAATCTGCTCCCGATTGCTGATTTTCTCCGTTAAATCCTCCTCGTCCCCTACCACATCCATTAAGGACAAGGCCGTTCCATCCGTACCGGTTTCTATGTAATCGGACAGGGATACATCATGGCTGGACTTTTTTTGCGAACGGAAATACATGAGAATTTCATTCTCTACGCATCTGGCGGCATAGGTGGCAAGTCTTGCCCCCTTGCTCGGGTCAAAGGTGGTGATTCCCTTGATTAAGCCAATGGTGCCAATGGAAATCAAATCCTCTTGGTCTGCTGTTTGGGCGTAATATTTTTTCATAATATGTGCGACCAAACGGAGATTGCGCTCAATCAAAACATTTCTCGCTTCCAAATCTCCTTTTGCAGACAATTGCAGGTAATGCGCCTCCTCTTGGGCGGTCAAGGGCTTGGGGAAGCTTCCGGCAGATAACTGCAATGAGTATAAAAGGCTACTGAGTATTAACCATGCGGCGGCATACATTGCCTCACCTCCATGGTTAAAGATATTCTCCCCTGCCCGTCCTTTTTCCAACAAAAAACCGCTGAGAGGGGCTATCTCTCAGCGGTTGATTTTTTACACTCTTGCGTGGCCTTGCGCACAGATGACATCCACAACCTGCGCCACACACTCTTGGCAAAGCGCCTTGCTGGGCGCTTCCACCATAACCCGAATGACAGGCTCTGTGCCGGATTCCCGAACCAAAATCCGTCCGGTATCCCCCAGTCGCTCCGCAACGGCATTTACAGCCGCCTGCACGACAGGGTCATTCTGTGCATCGGGCTTGGATTTTACACGCACATTTTTCAGCACCTGCGGGTAAATGGTCAAGCCCTCGCTCAGCTGGCTCATTTTCTTCTTCTTCGCCAGCATAACCTCCATAAGTTTGATGCTGGTCAAAATACCGTCGCCGGTCGTCGCGTACTTGGAGATAATAATATGACCGGACTGCTCACCGCCCAAACGACAGCCGTTGGCAGTCATATACTCATACACATACTTATCACCCACAGCGGTCTTGGCATAGCCGATTCCCTTCTCGTCAAAGGCTTTATACAGGCCGAAGTTGGACATAACGGTCGTAACCACCGTATTATTATCCAGCTGACCGCGTTCCTGCATATACCGACCCATAATATAGAGAATATGGTCGCCATCCACCAGCTGTCCGTTTTCGTCCACACACAAACAGCGGTCAGCATCACCGTCATAGGCAAAGCCCACATCCAAATTGTTCTCCAGCACAAACTTTTGCAGTACCTCGATATGGGTTGAGCCGGCATCTTGATTGATATTGGTGCCATCCGGCTCCGCGTTAATCACATAAGTCTTGGCGCCCAAGGCATCGAATACCGACTTGGCGATATTCCAAGATGCACCGTTGGCACAGTCCAAACCCACCTTCACACCCTTGAAGGAGAACAGTCCCAAAGAAATCAAATAACCAATGTAGCGGTTTCGACCGGACACATAGTCCACCGTACAGCCGACATGCTCGCGCTTCCCGTAGGGCAGTTCCGTCCAAGTCTTGCCAAACAGCTCCAGCTTGCCGTCCAAATAGGCTTCCACCAGCATGATGGTTTCCTCTTCCATCTTCTCGCCGTCCTTGTTGAGCAGCTTGATGCCGTTATCATAGTACGGGTTGTGGCTGGCAGAAATCATAATGCCGCAATCAAAGGCGTCCACGCGTGTTACATACGCCACCGAAGGAGTGGTGGTAACATGGAGCATATACGCATCGGCACCCGAAGCGGTCAAGCCGGCAACCAGGGCGTACTCAAATATATAGCTGGAGCGACGGGTATCCTTACCGATGACAACCCGCGGCTGTTCATCTTCACCGGCACGACGCTTCAATTCCCCATAGTACCAGCCTAAAAAACGGCCTACTTGGTATGCATGCTCTGCGGTTAAATTTACATTGGCCTCTCCACGGAAGCCGTCCGTTCCGAAATATTTACCCATTATTAACCCTCCACCTTAGCGGCAATCTTGCCACCGGTCTTATAAATGCTATTGGCAGGCACCACCCCACGCACACAGGACAAGGGATAGACACTCGAATTTCTGCCAATGACTGTACCGGGATTGAGCACGCTGTTACAGCCGATTTCCACAAAATCGCCCAGCAACGCGCCCACCTTCTTCTGCCCTGTTTCCACAGGGGATTCCCCATGAATCACCACAAGTGTCTTGTCGGACTTGACATTCGAGGTAATCGAGCCTGCGCCCATATGGGATTTATAGCCCAAAATACTATCACCGACATAATTGTAATGCGGTGTTTGAACATTGTCAAACAAAATTACATTCTTTAGTTCCACGGAATTGCCCACAACACAGTTTTCTCCCACCAAGGCAGAGCCGCGAATGAAGGCACAATGGCGCACCTCGGTACCGGCACCGATAATACACGGACCGCCCAAATAAGCGGTGGGCGCCACCTTTGCGGTGTTATGCACCCATACTTGAGGAGATACCTGCGTATAATCCGCACCCAAGTGCGCCCCTAACGACAAAATCATCTCTTGAATACCCTTCAAAGCCTCCCACGGATAGGTAAACTGCTTGAGGTAGTCTGCGGCCAATGTATGAGATAAATCATATAGCTCCGAAATCAGCATATTATTCTCCTCTATAATTAGAATAAAAAAACTAAGCTATTATAGTATACCATACTACAATTAAAAAATCAATTTTTCTTTGACTTTACCTTTTTTTCTGATATACTAATAGGCAAGAAAGAATAAATTACAGGAGGACTTACATATGGAAAAGAAAAACCGTTATGCCGGTACCAAAACCGAGCAGAATTTATGGGAAGCTTTTGCCGGTGAATCTCAGGCAAGAAA
>JAZNGK010000098.1:0-3049 GCA_045576395.1 Faecousia sp.
CAGACCACACTTATTCTACCAAAGGAGGATGTTTTTTCTAGGCATAGCTAAAGCTTTTTAGAACCACCGGCACTGCCGGTGGTATTCTTATACAAAAAACCCGACTGTTGCGGAGTGCAACAGTCCGGCATATTTCGTGTAAGTTATACTTCCTCTTCCACCTGGGGATGATAGAAGAACTTTCCAATAAACAAAACCACAACGGTAACAATCAGGAAGAACAGCACAGGGAAAGAGAACTTACCCTCTGCAGCAGCGGCTTGATACTTTTCGATACCATGGGCGTAAACTGCACAGCCGACCAAGAACAGGCAGCTGATAATTGCCAAGGTGGGCGCCACAAAGCGCTTGAAGCCACCCAGCTCCTTGTCCTTATACATCTTCAAGAAGATGGGGATATACATCGCATACAGCGCCACGATAACCAGCTCGCTGGAATCGAAGTTGAACAGGCCGAACCAGCCGGTGCTCAAATTTGCACCGAAGAAGTAAACCAGCCATACAGCGGTGATCAACGCACTAAAGAATGCGGAGTTAACCGGCATATTGGATTCTTCGTCAATAGTAGCAAACATCTTGGGCTTGGGGCCATGGCCACGAGCCGCCAGGGAGTACAGGTTCCGAGCGCTTGCCATCATCAAGCCGTTGGTGGTACCCAGGCAGGAGATGAACACGCAAACACCGACGATTGTACCAAACACATTACCGAACAGGTTCTTAAACGCCTGTGTGGAATTGCTTGCCATCAACTCTTCAACGGAAATCGCACCACAGATACCAATGTAATACAGCACGAATACGGCTACGATAATGATGCCGCCCAAAATCAGCGCACGCGGCAGATTCTTCTTAGCATCTTTCAGCTCTGCGTTGATAGAGGTCGCCAAAATCCAACCCTCAAATGCAAAGGCCAGCGCAACCACAGATGCGGTCATACCGCCAAGCGCTTCTCCGTCAAGGGTATTGTTGACCATAAAGTTGCCAGCCAGCTGACCGTTGCCGATGCCCACAGCAGTACCAACCACAGCCATCAGCACCAAGGGAATCAGCTTGATTACCGTGGTAGAAACCTGTGTCTTACCTGCAAGCTTCGGTGCATAGGCGTTCAAGAATGCATCGCCAACCAAAATCAGCGCAGCAATTGCCAATGTTTCACCGCTGGTCATACCAAAGCCAAAGAGGGCGGCCAAGTATCTTGCAGTAACCCAGCACAGCACGGAAGTGATGCCGGGGGTGTAGATAAAGGTCATAAACCAGCCCAAATAATAGGCATACTTCTTGCCGCAAACAGCCTCGGCATAGTCAACGACACCGTTAACCTTTTCATGCTTTTGTGCCAGCAAGCTGAATGCATAGGCACAGAAGAGCATAATCAGGCCCATAATCAGCAGGGACAGCACACCGGTCAGCACATTACCACCGGTCTTTGCCAAAACGCCTTCGGTCTTGAAGAAAATGCCGGAGCCGATGACGATACCCACAACCATAGCGATCGCGGTAGGCAAACCATAACGTTTTTGCATTGTTTCTTTCATTTCATTTCTCCTCTCCTGTATTTCCCCTCACATAAAAAAGAAAAATACAAGTAATAGCGTAATTATAAAGAATCTTTTTTCAAATTACAAGAAAAATATGCGAAAAATTGCAAAATATGCAAACTTTCATAAAAAATATACAGTTTTTCGCGATTTTCAGTACATGATTCCCCTGTCCGCTTGGGTAATTATCCAAAAGACGCAAAATTGCCGGGGAAGCCCCGGCAATTTCATTGCTCTATACAATTGCTTCTCTAAGCCACTCCAGCGTGCAGGCAACCATATGGGCACCGGTTTCGGCACTTGCTTCCTTGGCGCTTTGGGCAAACCACTCGGTATTGTCCTTGCAACGGGACAAATCCACCAATTCAGGATATGTACCCATCAAAAGCGAGGTTTCCCACTTGCCTGCATGGTCAAAGCCGCCACACTTAATCTGCGCATCCGCACCAATCAGAGGTATCACCTTAATGTAAGAGAAGGGGTCATCTTCACTGCCCATATCCTCATAATAAGAGGCGTAGGCATCGCTACCCCACCAGCCTTTGCCCAATTTCTCTTCCATATACTCCATGGTAACCTTCTTTGCCGCCTTATGGCAAGCGATGGTCATGGGCATAAGGCCTGCGCCCTCGGTTTGGTGATGGGGCACCAGGTAAATATTCTTATGGCCTGCGGCAATCATAGACTTAAGCACATAGTACAGGTAGTTTACATAGGCATCCTCGTCCACATGGAAGTGGCTCGGCTTCGGCTCACAAACCGCATAGGACGCAACGCCATACCAAATAGGGGGACAAACAACGATTTCCTTCTCTTTTTCCAGCTCACGAAGGCAGCCGGTAACCACCAAGGTATCGGTACCGCAGGAGGCGTGCTTGGCATGGTATTCCAATGTACCAATGGGAATCACGAAGGGCACCTTACGGTCAACCGCATCTTGAATCTGGTCATAAAACATTTCCAGCATCTGCATAATTCAATATCTCCTTTACTTTGGGAAAATGCGCCCAGATTTCTGGGCGCATTTTATGTTTCTTAGAAGTGAATTTCGGGGCAAACCAGAGGAATCTCGGGGCTGAGAATCTCGTAGCCGCCTTCCTTAACAGCGATACCCTTCTCCCAACGAACGCCGAAGGTGTCGGAGGAGATGTAGGTATCAACCTGGAAGGTCATGTTGGGTTCTAAGTTGTAGGTGGAGGAAGTCTCACACCAGGGAGCCTCAACCTCGATGATGCCGGTGCCGTGGAGAGGACCGTAAACGTAGTTCTTCTCGTAGCCGTGGTCAACAAAGTACTTGTAGAAGCCCTTAGCAATGTCAGCGGCCCAAACGCCGGCCTTAACCTGCTTCTCGGACCAAGCGTGAGCCTCGCGGCAGAACTGCACGATGTCACGGCGCTGGCCTTCCAGAGTGCCCAGGCAGATGGGGTAACCGATGGCTGCGGAGTAGCCGTCAATCTTAGCGGACAGGTTCAGCTGAACGATGTCGCCCTTCTGGAACTCACGGTAAGAGG
>JAZNGK010000099.1:0-11060 GCA_045576395.1 Faecousia sp.
GAAAAATATCTAAATTTTTCTAAAAAAGTACTTGCTTTTTGCTTTTATGTGTGCTAAAATAACTCGGTCTGAAAAAAGCAAGGTGCGTCCTCTACAGTGCCGGGAACCATATCGCCGGATAAGTCGCCGCATGAACGCCTAATATTAAGGAGGACAAAGATATGGATTTGGTTAAGGCTCTGTCTAGCCAGTACATGAAGGAAGAGCTGCCCGAAATGCGGGTTGGCGACACTGTTCGTGTGCATGTGCGCATCAAGGAAGGCTCCCGTGAGCGTATTCAGGTGTTCGAGGGCACCATCATCGCCCGGAAGCACGGCGGCATCGGTGAGACCATCACTGTTCGTCGCATCAGCTACGGTGTAGGCTGTGAAAAGGTTTTCCCTGTTCACTCTCCCCGTATTGCAAGCGTAGAAACTGTTCGTAAGGGTAAGGTACGCCGTGCAAAGCTGTACTACCTGCGTGAGCGTTTCGGTAAGGCTGCAAAGATTAAGGAAAAGGTCTAATTTAAAATTCCATAAAAAAAGAGGGGAAACCCTCTTTTTTTATTGCAAAAAATGGTATATAATATATTCAATGTGTCAAACACAAACCGGAGGTGTTAATGTGGAATATATAGAACAACCGTCCTTCGAAAACGAAAAGCCTTCACAGAACGCGCAAGTGCAAGAACGGCATAAGAATATACTGTCCTACCTGCATGACTTGGTATTTGGCCTTGTGGGCGTTCTGCTGGTGTTTATGCTGGTGTTTCGCGTTGTTGTGGTAGACGGACCCTCGATGAATCAAACGCTGCAACATGGCGACAGCCTGATTCTTTTGAGTAATGTGTTTTATAGAGAGCCGAAATATGGCGATATTGTCGTTGCCAGCAAGGATTCCTTCAAAAACGGTGAACCGATTATCAAACGCGTAATTGCCGTAGAAGGGCAGGAAGTGTACATTGATTTTGTTTCCGGTGTTGTGCGTGTAGACGGGAAAGAGCTGAATGAGCCGTATATCAGCACCCCGACAGGCCTGTATGAGGGCATTGATTTTCCGCTTGTAGTCGATGCGGGTTGCGTGTTTGTTATGGGCGATAACCGTATGAATTCCAAGGACAGCAGAAGCACGGAAATCGGCTTGATTGACTGTCGTGAAATTCTCGGAAGAGCGATTTTTCTTATACTCCCCGGCGAAAATGAGGAAACCGAAAAGCGCGATTTTAGCAGAATTGGGGCGTTGTGGTAATGGAACAGGCGCATATGAATATTCAATGGTACCCCGGTCATATGACCAAGACCAGACGGCAAATCGAGGCGGATTTGAAGCTTGTGGATGCGGTCTGTGAGATTGTGGATGCCAGAATTCCTATTTCCAGCAGAAATCCGGATATTGATGCAATTTGCGGCAATAAGCCGAGAATTATTGTGCTTAATCGTATGGATTTAGCAGACAATGATGCGACCAAACGCTGGATGCAATACTTCCGCAGTAAGGGCTTTGCCGCGGTTGCAACGGATTGCAAAACCAAAAAAGGAATCGCCAATTTTGAGCCGGCAGTCCGTTCCGTTTTGAAAGAGAAAATTGAACGAAATGCCGCAAAGGGTATGCACAAACCCTTGAAAGTGATGGTTGTGGGAATTCCCAATGTAGGGAAATCCACGCTGATTAACCAAATTTCCGGTCGTAAGGGCGCAAAAGCGGAAAATCGTCCGGGCGTTACAAGGGGTAAACAATGGGTGAATGTTGATAGCGGATTGCTCCTGCTGGATACCCCCGGTATCCTGTGGCCAAAGTTTGAAGACCCCAATGTGGGTATGATGCTGGCGTACACAGGCGCTGTCAAAGAAGGTGTTATTGATGTGGAGGAGTTGGCTGCCAGGCTGATGGAGCTGATGCTGAAATTTTATCCACAGACCTTGAAAGACCGCTATAAAGTCGAGGCAGAGCAGGGGACACCCGGCTATATGCTTTTGGAAGAGGCAGGCAGAAAGCGCGGTTACCTGCTGTCAAGAGGGGAAATTCATACCGAACGAATGGCAAAGGTCTTGCTGGACGAATACCGTTCCGGTAAGCTTGGTCATTTTACGCTGGAGGTACCGGAGGACATCGTATGATTGATATGTGGGCATTTGAGCAAGCGCATTTTGAGAAAGGCTATCGGCTGATTTGCGGTGTCGACGAGGCAGGGCGCGGTCCCCTTGCAGGACCCGTCTGTGCATCAGCTGTGATTTTGCCATTAAACGCGGAAATCCCCGGCCTCAATGACAGCAAAAAGCTAACAGACAAGAAACGCAGAGAGCTGTTTCCTGTGATTTGTGAGAAAGCGGTTGCCTATGCAATTGCATTTGCAGACCATAACGAAATTGACGAATTGAACATTTTACAGGCAACCTACCTGGCTATGGAGCGTGCAATTACAGGACTGCCTGTTCGTGCTGATTTTGCTTTAATTGACGGAAATCGCGCCAAGGATTTTGGTCTTCCCGTTGAAACTGTGGTTGGCGGTGATGGTCGGAGCGCAAGTATTGCGGCGGCATCGATTTTGGCGAAGGTTACGCGTGATGATTATATGCTGAAGATGGCAGAGGCGTATCCCCAATATGGCTTTGATATACATAAGGGCTATGGCACCAAGGCGCATTATGCGGCTTTGGCGGAAAACGGACCTTGCCCAATTCACAGAATGACCTTTTTGAAAAAACTTTATGGGACGAAATAACATAGTGGGTGCGTGGGGCGAATCCCTCGCGGCGGAATATCTGCAAAAGAAAAAGTATAAGCTGTTGGCAACGGGTTATCGGTGCCGTTTCGGTGAGATTGACTTGATTGTTTCAAACAAAACGCATTTGGTCTTTGTGGAGGTAAAATTGCGCAAAAACAATCGTTTTGCCGATGCAATGGAGTTTGTGGACTATCACAAGCGGAATCGTATCCGTACGACTGCGGAGCTGTACCTCTCGCAAAATCCGACACAGCTCCAACCGCGTTTTGATGTGATTGAAATATACGCACCCGAAGGACTGGACACAAAAAAGCCGGAAATTCATCATTTGGAGGATGCATTTGAATGAAATTCCCCGTATTTGACCTGCACTGTGATACTGCCTTTGCGCTACTTGGCGAAAAGTTTGACACCTTTGGCAGTTTGCAGAAGAATGAATTACATATTGACCTTGACAGAGCAAAAAAGCTATCCGGTTATGCGCAATGCTTTGCTTGCTTTACATCACCGCTATTGGACCTACCGGGCAATCTTTCTGTGTTTGGCTTGTTTGAGCGTCAGCTGGCAACCATACTCAGCGAGATTGAGGCAAACGGCGATACGATTTCCTTGGCGTATTCGTCCAAAGAAATCGAAGCAAACAGGCAACAGGGGCGACACTCAGCGGTGCTTACCATTGAAGGGCCGGCAGGCTTTGACTACAATCCGGAAATGCTTGAAGATTTATACAAGGTTGGCTTTCGCATCACAACCTTGAGCTGGAATGAGCAGAATCCGCTGACGGGCTCCTGTGTAACCGGTGGCGGTCTGACTGCTTTGGGTAGGGAATATGTCATGCAGGCACAGCGCGTGGGTATGGTCGTTGATGTGAGTCATATCAGCGATGAAGCCTTTTGGGATATCATTGCGATGACGGAAAAGCCGATTATTGCATCCCATTCCAATAGTCGTAGCCTTTGCAATGTTCCCCGTAATCTCACGGATGAAATGTATTTGGCAATTTGCAAAACAGGCGGCACTGTCGGCATCAATTTTTATACGGAATTCTTGGGTGAAAATCCGACTGTTGATACAGTCTGCGACCATATTTTCCACTTTCTGCAGTTAGCAGGTGATGATAAGCACCTGTCCATAGGCTCGGATTTTGACGGAATGAAAAGCCTGCCTGAAGGCTTTTCGGGTGTGCAGGATTATCCCAAATTAGCAGAAAGACTGCTAAATCGCGGGCTTGCGGATAAGACAGTTGAAAATATTTTTTGGAATAATGCAATAGGAGTGATAGATAGATGCTCTATGTAAGTACAAGAAATAGTGTTGATACCTATACCGCCTATCGGGCGCTCCATGAGGAGCGCGCGCCTGATGGGGGCTTCTATGTGCCGTTCCATCTGCCTGTGTTTACAAAAGAGGAGCTGTCTAACCTGCGCGAGCAGTCCTTTGGCGATACGGTCGCACAGCTTTTGAACCTTTTTTTCGGTGCGCGTCTAACGGGGTGGGATGTAGAATGTGCCATTGGTCGTCTGCCGATTAAGTCGGTTTATATGAATCAGCGTTTCATTGTGGCGGAGGCTTGGCGCAACCCTGCCGGCACATTCCGGTATGTGCTCAACAGCCTTTACAGGCTTCTCTCGGATGAAACCGCCACTCCTACTGGCTGGTATGAAATTGCCGTTGAAATAGCTTTTCTTTTTGGCCTTTATGGTACTTTGGAAAATGTAACACAGGATTTTGATATAGCTGTGGCTACGGGAGATTTTTCGGATATTTCCGCTGCTTTATATGCAAAGAGCATGGGTCTTCCTGTTAGATGTATCGTCTGCGCTTGTAACGAAAACAATGCGGTTTGGGATTTGATAAACAAGGGTGATTTTCATACCAATCTTGCCCAGCCGAAATATATGGAGCACTTCCTTTCAAAATGCTTTGGTGTAGAAGCGGTTTTGCGTTACTTAGAGGCGTGCGAAAAGAAAACAACCTATTATGTGGACGAAGTTCAGCTGGATTTCTTAAATCAAAATTTGTTTTCTGCCGTTGTCAGTACCAATCGGGTCGGTGCGATTATTTCAAGCATGTATCAGACCAATCAGTACCAAATTGACTACGATTCCGCGCTGGCGTATGGTGGCTTGCAGGATTATCGTTCCCGTACAGGTATAAGCAATCACACACTCATTTTAGCAAAGCAAAGACCTGTCGAATGAAAGGGGTGAAAACCCAATGGCACTATATGCAATCGGAGATTTACACCTGTGCCTCGGTGCACCCAAGCCTATGGATGTATTTGGCGGTGCATGGGTGGGATATATGGATAAGCTAACCGAGAACTTTTCCGTAATCAAACCCGAGGATACGGTGGTATTGCTGGGCGATTTGTCTTGGGCGCTGGACTTGGATAGTGCGCGTGCGGATTTTGCTTGGATTGACCGAATCCCCGGCAGAAAAATCATTCTAAAAGGTAACCACGATTATTGGTGGAGTACAGCAGGGAAGTTCTATAAATTCTGTAACGATAACGGTTTTTCAAACCAATGGATTCTTAATAACAATCATTATGAATATGACGGCTACGCTATTTGCGGAACGCGTGGCTGGTTTTTTGAAGAAGAACGCAGTGATGCGCACGATGAAAAAGTCTTTATGCGTGAGCTGATGCGTTTGGAAGCGTCCTTAAAATCCGCAGGAGATTTGCAAAAAATAGTATTTCTCCACTATCCACCGCGCTACAAAGGCTATATCTGTGAAGAAATTTTGGCGCTTTTGCATCGGTATGATGTGCGACAATGCTTTTACGGACACCTGCATGGCGCCAGCCACGGATTGGCTATGGAGGGTCAATGGGACGGAATTGATTACAGACTTCTGTCAGCAGACCGTCTGAATTTCAAGCCTTACCGAATATTTTGATAAAATTTCAAGAAAAGTGTGGACATTTGGCTGATTATTTGCTAATATAGTTCGGATGCAAAATATGTATATTGTTAGGCTGTAATTGCAGTCTGAAATTTGGGAGGATATAAACCATGAATATTAAGAGCAACGAAAGAAATGGCAATCAGGCTACCATCGTAGTGGAGATTGACAAGGAACTGATGGAGTCCGGTGTGCAGAAGGCTTATTTGAAGGCTCGTAAGAACATTATGATTCCCGGTTTCCGTAAAGGCAAGGCTCCCCGTAAGATGATTGAGTCTATGTACGGTGCCCATGTGTTTTATGAAGATGGTCTTGAGGAAATTTTCCCCGAGGTTTATGATTTTGCCGTTGTGAAGCAGGAAGTAAAGGCGGTCGGCCGTCCGAGCTTGACGGATATGGACATCAGCGACGAGGGCATTGTTACCATTACGCTGACCACCGATGTATACCCCGAGGTTACCTTGGGTGAGTACAAGGGCTTGAAGGTTGAGAAGGCAGAAGCTACCGTTACCGATGAGCAGGTGCAGGCTGAGCTGGACCGTATGGCACAAAATGTTGCTTCCACCGAAACCGTTGAACGCCCCGCAGAAATGGGCGACACCGCTAACATTGACTTTGAAGGCTTTGAAAACGGTGTGGCTTTCGACGGCGGCAAGGGCGATAATTTTGATTTGAAGCTTGGCTCCGGCTCTTTTGTTCCCGGTTTTGAGGAGCAGGTGGTCGGTATGTCTGCCGGTGAGGAAAAGGATATTGATATCACCTTCCCCGAGGATTACCATGCAGAGCTGGCAGGCAAGGCTGTCGTATTCCATGTCAAGCTCAATAAGGTTACCGTAACCAATCTGCCTGCACAGGATGATGAGTTTGCAAAGGACGTTTCCGAGTTTGACACCCTAGATGCACTAAAGGCTGACATTCGTGCCAAGGCATTGGAATCTGCACAGAAGCAGATTGACAACACTTTCGAGCAGGCTTGCGTAGACAAGGCTGCCGAGAATACAACTGTGGATATGCCTGCGGCTTTGGTTGAATTGGAGCTGGACAATCAAATGGAGCGTTTTGCTTACCAGCTGCAGATGAGTGGCTACTCTGTGGAGCAGTATGCTAAGATGATGGGTGGCGATTTGTCCACTATGCGTAACGCCTTCCGTCCTGCCGCTGAGAAGCAGGCAAAGGCGAATGTAACCTTGGCTAAGATTGTTGAGGTTGAGGGCATTACCGTAACTGATGAGGATATGGACGCAGAGTATGCTTCCATGGCAAAGCAGTACGATATGGAGGTTGACAAGATTAAGGGCATGGTTCCTGCCGAGGAGCTAAAGTCCAGCTTGGAGACCCGTAAGGCTGTCAAGCTGATTGTGGACAATGCGGTTGCCACCAAGCCCAAGAAGCCCAGAAAGAAGCCGGCTCCCAAGAAGACTGCAGAAAAGGTCGAGGAAGCAGTAGAAGAGAAGACCGAGGAATAATTATTCCAACAAATGGTTAGAATGTTTCAAGCCCTGAAAGGAGACATGACCATGAGCTTAGTACCTTATGTAGTAGAACAGACCAGCCGTGGAGAGCGTAGCTATGATATTTTCTCCCGTCTGCTCAATGACCGGATTGTTTTCCTGTCCGAGGAGGTAAACGACACAACAGCCAGCTTAATTGTGGCGCAGCTGTTGTATTTGGAGGCGCAAGACCCGGATAAGGATATCCAATTTTATATCAACAGTCCCGGCGGAAGCGTTACAGCCGGTATGGCAATCTACGATACCATGCAGTACATTAAGTGCGATGTGGCAACTATTTGCGTGGGTATGGCCGCATCTATGGGTGCATTTTTGCTGTCTGCCGGTGCCATGGGTAAGCGTATGGCTTTGCCCAATTCCGAGATTATGATTCACCAGCCTTCTGCCGGTACGCAGGGTCAAATCACCGATATGGCTATCCATATGAAGCGCTTGGAGACCATCAAGGCACGCATGAATCGCATCATGGCAGAGAATACGGGAAGAACTGTTGAAGAAGTTACGGCCGCTTGTGAGCGCGACAACTTTATGACTTCCGAAGAAGCCAAGGATTTTGGACTTATTGACCGTGTTCTTGCGCGTCATTGATTAGAAAGGCGGAAGCTGTTTTATGTCAAAAACAGATGAGCAGCCGATTCGCTGTTCCTTCTGCGGAAAGCAGGAGTCGCAAGCACGGCTGATTGCAGGCCCCGGTGTGTGTATTTGCAGCGATTGCGTGCAAGCCTGCTGTGATTTGTTGCAGGAGGATGCTTACAGCACGGAATTGCCGGAAAAGCTGCCCACGCCTGCGGAAATTAAGGCATATATGGACGGCTATATCATCGGTCAGGAGGATGCGAAAATCGCCTTGTCCGTTGCCGTTTATAACCACTATAAACGCATTTACCTTGCATCCGAAACGGATGTGGAGCTTCAAAAGAGCAATATTTTGCTCATTGGCCCAACCGGTTCCGGTAAAACCCTCTTTGCCCAGACCTTGGCAAAAATTTTGGATGTTCCCTTTGCGATTGCGGATGCAACTACCTTGACGGAAGCCGGCTATGTGGGCGACGATGTGGAGAATATTCTTGACCGATTGTTGCAAGCGGCGGATTTCGACTTGGAGCGTGCCGAGCGCGGTATTATCTACATCGATGAGATGGATAAGATTGCCCGAAAGAGTGAAAACACCTCTATCACAAGAGATGTTTCCGGTGAGGGTGTTCAGCAGGCGCTGTTGAAAATTTTAGAAGGTACCGTTTCCAATGTGCCCCCACAGGGCGGTAGAAAACATCCCCAGCAGGAAACCATTCCTGTGGATACATCTAAGATTCTTTTTATCTGTGGCGGTGCGTTTGATGGTTTGGAAAAAATCATCGAGTCCAGAACAGATAAGTCCGCAATTGGCTTTGATGCGCCGGTTGAGAGCAAAAAGAATCGGGACATCGGCAAGCTGTTTGCGCAGGTACAGCCCCACGATTTGATTAAGTTCGGCATTATTCCGGAGCTTGTGGGTCGTATGCCTGTGATTACCAGCCTGCAAAGCCTAAAGCAGGAGGACTTGGTACGGATTCTGACCGAGCCGAAAAATGCGTTGACCAAGCAGTACGAGGCACTGCTTGCTATGGATAATGTCGAGCTGGAATTCCAGCCTGAGGCGTTGGATGCGGTTGCAAAAAAGGCCGTAGACCGGCAAATCGGCGCGCGTGGTCTGCGTGCGGTGATGGAAGAAACCATGACCAAAATCATGTATGTGATTCCCTCTGACCTCTCTATTCAAAAGGTGGTTATTACACCGGAAGCCATTGATGGTCAGCAACCGAAAATCCTGCGTGATAAAACCAAGCCTCGCGAAAAGCTTGCAACCAAAAGGTAATACCATGAGGGGGTAGAATACTACCCCCTTTTCGTTTATATCCCGAAAGGAGGATGGACATGAATAAGCAATTTGTTTCCGGTAGATTGCCGGTTTTGGCCCTGCGTGGTCTTACGGTATTTCCCGAACAGACAGTCCATTTTGATGTTGGTCGTATAAAGTCGGCCTTGGCGCTGGATTATGCTATGAAGCATGACAGAATGCTCATTTTAGTGCCACAAAAGAATATTTTAGACGACGACCCCGGCCTTGGCGGATTGTATCCCATTGGTACAGTTGTCAAAATTAAGCAGGTGCTCAAAGCGCAGAACGAGAATATTCGTGTGCTTGTCGATGGCATACATCGTGCGCGCATTTTGGAACTGACGCAAAACGAGCCGTATTTGGCAGGTATCGTAGAGCCTGCCGATGAGATGCCTGTAAAGGATATTTTGCGTAGCAAGGCTCTGTGTCGGGAAGCGGCAATGCTTTATACAAGCTACAGCGACTTGATTGAACGGCCTGCACAGGCGGGACAATTGAAAATTTTGGCATCGGAGGATTGTAGCTTTGTTGCCGATGCGATTGCACAAAATTCCGGTATCGATTATCGGGATAAAGCAAAGCTTCTCTGTCAGCTTAACCCCATACGACGCATGGAAAATGCCCTAAAGCTCCTGCAACAGGAAATTCAAATGTTGCATATCGAAGCAGATATCCAAGAAAAAACCCGTGCGACCATTGACCAAGACCAACGGGATTATTATCTGCGTGAGCAGATGAAAACCATTCGTGAGGAGCTCGGTGAGGGTGATGAGCTTGCGGAATTTGCAGAGTATGAGAAGAATATTCTTCTGTTGAATCTGCCGCAGGATTCCGAGGAGAAACTCCTTAAGGACCTGCAACGGTTGAAAAAACAGCCTTATGGCTCCGCGGAAGCATCGGTTTTGCGCAATTATTTGGACACCGTTTTGGAGCTCCCTTGGAATGTAACGACCAAGGAACGCATTGATGTTTCTGCCGCGGAAAAGATTCTCAATCGCGACCATTTCGGTCTGGAGAAAGTAAAAACACGCATTTTAGAAACGATTGCGGTACGCCAAATTGCGCCCCAAATGCCACCGCAGATTCTATGCTTGGTGGGCCCCCCGGGTGTCGGCAAAACCTCTGTGGCGTATTCAATTGCCAAAAGCTTGAACCGCAAGCTGGCACGCATCGCGCTTGGCGGTGTCCACGATGAGGCGGATATTCGCGGTCATAGAAAGACCTATGTGGGTGCGATGCCGGGCAGAATCCTCTCCGCGATGATACAAGCAGGCTCTTCCAATCCGCTGTTATTGCTCGATGAAGTGGATAAGATGGGCGCAGATTATCGCGGCGACCCAAGCGCGGCACTGTTGGAGGTGCTCGATGCTGAGCAGAACAAGTCGTATCGCGACCATTATTTGGAGATTCCCTTCGACCTTAGCAATGTGATGTTCATTATGACTGCCAATACCTTAGATACCATTCCCAGACCGCTGCTTGACAGAATGGAAATCATCGAGCTTGGTTCTTATACAGACGAGGAAAAGCTGATGATTGCCAAGAAACACCTCATTCCCAAACAGCTTGCAAAGCATGGTATCCGAAAAGCACAGCTGAAAATATCGGATGACGGAATCCGAGAGATTATCCGTTGCTATACAAGAGAATCCGGTGTTCGGAGCTTGGAGCGCTGCATTGGTGAAATTTGCAGAAAGACCGCGATGCAAATGGTGTCGGGTGAGAAAACAAATCGCATTACGATTACAGGCGCCAACACAGAAGCATATCTCGGCACAAGAAAATACCTGCCGGACAGATTGCCCTGTAATGACCAAGTCGGTCTTGTAACCGGCCTGGCGTGGACATCGGTCGGTGGCGAAACGCTGGAGGTAGAAGTCAATGTTATGGACGGCTCCGGCAAGCTGGAGCTGACCGGCAATTTGGGCGATGTCATGAAGGAATCTGCGCACGCGGCCTTGAGCTACATTCGTGCCAACTGTGTAAATCTTGGCATTGATGCGGATTTTTACAAGACGAAGGACATTCATGTGCATTTCCCCGAGGGCGCTGTGCC
>JAZNGK010000100.1:0-6218 GCA_045576395.1 Faecousia sp.
CCATTGCCTTCGGTAAAAAGATAAACATACTTATGAGACATTGAAATACCCCTTTCAATTGTTGTAGACAACGCTTGTTGCCTATTTTTACGTATTTTTTTGCAGAATTTCAATAATGCGGAGATAGTATAGCACAAACCGCAGGAAATGTAAACCTTTTTCCATAAAAAAATGCAATTTTTCCGTTAATTTTCCAAATAATAAAAATCTGCCCCACAGGCATTCGCACCTTGGGACAGATTGCTTGTCAATATTCCCGTACAACCGCTTTTACAAGCCCCACAAGCTCTGCATCCTTGCCGTCAATGGGGCTGTACGCATCGTTTTCCGGCATGAGCCACACTTCCCCGTTGCGTCGCTTTAAGCGCTTGACGGTTGCCTCGTCGCCAATACGGGCAACGACAATTTGCCCGTCATCGGCACTTTGCTGCGGGCGCACGACCACCATATCCCCATGCAAAATGCCTGCGTTTATCATACTGTCGCCCCGTACACGCAGAGCAAAGCACGCGGGGTCGCCATCCCAGCTGACGGTGCCCACTTGATTTTCCAGCGCCAAGATGGGCATACCGGCCGTTACCACACCCACCACGGGAATCTGCCCCGGGCGTTGCGCGGTAACAATGGCGCGCTTACGACCCTTGGCACCGGGCGCAAGTAACAAGCCTTTTTCCTGCAACTGTTGCAGGTGATAGCTGACGGAAGCGGTAGACCGCAGACCCACCGCGGCACCAATCTCCCGTACAGAGGGGGCAAAGCCGTTTTCCTGCACAAATCGGTTCACAAAATCCAAAATCAATTGCGCCTTGTTGCTGGTTCTGGGCATAGAAACTCCTCCAAATTCCGTCTTTTCTTTATTCTAGCACATTTGACCGAAAAAGAAAAGAGATTTTTCTGTTTTGGGAACAAATTCTCCCAAATTTCCCACACCAAACCCACTATACTAACATAGAATATATGGAGAGGAAGGGATAATATGGAAACATACGACAAAGCAAAAGCCGCCAGAGTTTGGCAACGGGTACAAGGAGAGGTTGCTGCCAATCCCACACAGGGCTTGCAAGGACTGATTGCAGAGGAATGGGCAGATGCTGCCCTGTATCTGTCGCTGTCGCGCAGGTTGCAGGGCACACAAAGTGCAATTTTGAAGAAAATGAGCCAAGAGGAACAGGCACATATGGCGTGCCTGAAGGGGATTTACACACTGCAAGGTGCCGGACGGCCGAACATACCTGCTCCGCCGCCTGTGGACAAAGCACCCATAAGCGCGCTACTGCGACGGTGCTACGGACGGGAGATGCGGTGCCTTGCGCAATATGAAGCGCGCACAGACCATCCGGAGTATGGGCAGATTTTTGCGCGTATGGTACAGCAGGAGCGCGAACATTGTCGGCAAATTTTAGAGCTGTTAGGCAGCCTAAATACGGAAAAGTAATCAAAATACGGTGTTTCTTAACCCCTTCGGCACTTATCAATCAAAGAAAATGAACAAAAAGCGGTGCAGGTGGGTTAGTCAGCCCCGGTTTGTGCAGACAACACAAAAACGCGTACCTTATGAGTTTAAGCGGAGTGGCACAGCGCCAGCGGCGCCACTCCGGTTTTAATGCTGTAAAATGTGTACTTTCGTTTAGACATAATTACGCCCCCTTATATAGTTATTATCCTACATAAGGGGGCGTTTTGTCTATTGTCCGTTTTTGATGGTCCTGTTCAAAGGTACGCCTTTTTGTTATTGTTGCATACGAAATACAGTCATACCCGGCGCATCGGGTGCAAGGAGGCTCACTTGGTAAAGTGTCTGCGCCACAGTTGCGCGTGTCATAGGCTGATTTGCTGCAAGCACGATGCCGTTTTCCGACAGTACGGTCAGACTTGCCTGCGCCCAAGTGGGAATGTCGGTATCCTGTACGGCAGTCTGCTCTGCTTCCAGCATCTTGCTGCTGACGGTCAAATCAAGTGCATTTTGCAATATCACAGCCGCTTCCGCACCGGTGATGGGGTCGGACATGGTGCCGGTACTCTCCCAATTTGTCATCAGACCGCTTCGCTGTGCGGCAGTCAAATAGGGCTTTAGCCATTGGGGTGTGGTTACGGGTAGTTGGGCATTGTCCGTATTCTCCAAAGGAATGTCCAGCACTTTTATCACCATGGTGAGAAATTCTTCTCTGCTCACGGTCTTGTCGGGATAGAAACAGCTGTTTCCGCCTACCTCTTCACCCACGAACAGACCTGTGTTGCGCATCCATTCTGCCTCAAATCGGCAGGCATGGCCGACGGTGTCGGTGTATTGACGGGCATCGGTGGGCTTTAGAATCTGCACCGTAACGGTAGCCACGCGAGAGACATTTCCTGCAGGGTCGGTGGCGGTGTAGGTGAAGGAATCCACGCCAACCTTATTCCGCTTGGGGGTGTAGGTGAAATTGCCGTTTTGCGTAATTTCCGCATTGCCGCGCTTGGGACCGCGCACGATGGTATAGGTGAGCGCCTGTGCTTCGGGGTCGGTGGCTTTCAGCGTGCCCTCAATGGGCAGATTCTTGTAGGTTTCAATGGCAAAATTCTCCGCTACGGGCGCTTTATCTTCTTTGCCACGAATGCCAATGGTCATGGTAGCGGTTTTCTCCACCCGATTTTTATAAATGGGTAGATAGCTGATAACCGCTTGGGAATCCTCTTGCGTGCGCAAGGGGTGGAAGGTCAGCTTTGTGAGCTGTTCGGCTGTGAGAATGTCGCCCGGACGCAGTACCCGATTGCCCAGCAGAATTGTGCCGGCAGAGGGGTTGGGCAAATCGGTGATGCAGATGCCCACCACCGGCTCATTTTCATCGGAAAAATCCGCGCCGGTAAAGCAATATACGGCATCGCAGTCCACTTGGGTCGCGGTTGCGCCAAGGCTAAGCCCCAACAGACAGCAGACTGCCAAGGCTAAGCTGATAATACGAAATCGTGTCATGGAAAAACCTCCTGTTTTTGTGTTCGCAGGTAGTGTTTGCCATAGTACGAAAAATTATACAGAAGAAACCGCGACGGATAAATTTTGCCACGCAAAACGGGTGTGCCGTAAGGCAACACCCGTTTGATATTAAAATCCGTCCTGCCGTCTTTGCTTGCGCAACGCCTTGCGTTTGGCGGCAGCTTCGTATTCAAGCCGCTGTTCCTCTGTTTCAATCAGTAGCTCCGGCACTTCAACAGCCTGCCCTTGGCTGTTGATAGCGACCATATCCACATAGGCGCGGTTAATCGCCTGCCGTGAGCCGTCAGGTGCTTCCACATAGGTGTCCACCCGAATTTCCATAGATGTGCGGCCTACATAGGTTACCATTCCTTGCAGGACAATCAACGCGCCGCCGTAAGCCGGCGCTTGAAATTGCAGATTGTCAATGGCGGCTGTGGTAACGGTCGAACCGCTGTGGCGTCCGGCCACAATGCTTGCCAATTCGTCAATCCATTGAAGCAGTTGACCGCCAAAAAGCCTGCCATAGGAGTTGGTATGGGAGGGGCGGACGCGATATTGCTGTTGGGTCAGCGAATCGCTGATTTTCTTTGTTGCGCGCATATGATACATTCCCTTTCGTTTGTTTTCTTCATGATAACAGAAAAAAATCAAAAAGCAATATGTTGTTTTTGGCAGATATATGTTATAATGCTCCTGACACGACATATAACAGCACAGCCGCCGACAATCAGGTCGGCGGCTGTGTTTATCTGTTCGACAAATTCTTATTTGGTTAACTTTTATTATATGCTATTGAAATTTCCTTATCTTTCATCTCTGAGGCTCTAAGAACAACAATTACCGCATCATCGTTCCATGAAACGGAAGCAATATTGTATTCATCCGCATTTACGCCGTCATTAAAAAGTTGGGTAGATACACGCTTGATAATTTTGCCATCGTGATTTTTGAGGGTTAACCTGACATCCGTTGGACCAAAGGGCCATGCTGGTTCACCCATTTGCTCAAAAACAAGCGAATATTCTCCGTCGGGACTATGGTAAGTTGCGATTTCATTTGGGAACATAAAATTAAATGTACCGTTCCAAAGGGCACCAATAAAAAGATAAGCACCAATTATTAAAGCAACTGTAATTGATAATATTAACAACACAATTTTTCCTGCTTTGCTCATATCGTTTTCCCTCCGTCAAACTCAAGTTTGTCTAACTGAATTATATACCAAGGGCAGAGCAAAAGCAAGCCAATCTCTCCGGCATTTCCGCTGCTCAAAAGCCGCATTTTCAGCTTCTATGTTAGATACATAACGCTTGCCGACAGGATGGACAGTCTTGTTTGTATGGTGCTTTTCTAAATATAGTTTTTGTATATATCGTAGCCGAAGAATAATTGTTCTGCATCGTGGCAGTCCGAAGCGAAAAGTACGGGCTTTCCCGATTTTAACCATTGGGTCAGAATGTCGCCAGCCGGGTAAGGCTCCTTGATATAGCCCCTGGCAATGCCACCGGTGTTGACTTCCAATGCTACCGGCGAGGACATCAAGGCAGCCAGCGCCTTGGTTGCCGCTGCTTGATATCTTGGGTGCTGAGGGTCAAAGAGGTCGTGTAAACTATTGAATTTTTTAATCAGGTCAAAATGTCCCACGATTTGACACCGGGTTTTTTGGTACAAATCGGCCACTGTTTCGTAGTAATCCTCAATAAAACCGTAAAAATCTCCGTTGTAAAATCTACGGACATTTTCCATTTGGATTTCTTTGCTCTCGTCCACCGGCAAATAGCATCCGTCCTTTTTTACATAATGGACAGAGCCGATTATATAGTCATATTCGCCGGCAGGCGCATCGGAATAGTAATCCTGTTCAACGCCAAGGAGAATTTTGATTTTGTCCCGATATTTTTCCTGTAGCGCCCGAATGGCCGCAATATATTCCTGTGTCCCCGTTTGGGTCATACAGTAGCTTTCATCAAAAAATGTGTAGCTATGACCGGAAAACCCCACTTCTGGACAACCCAGACGGATCGCTTCCAGGACGATTTCCTCGGGACTGTCTTTTCCGTCGCAAAATCGGGTGTGGGTGTGGTAATTGGAGGGAATCATGTTGTCATTTTCTCCTGCTTGACCTTGTGGTCAATAATATGCCGGGAAGCAAGCTCTTTGTGAATGTCTTCCACGCTAATGCCCATTTGCACCATCAGCACCATTGCGTGATAGGCAAGGTCTGCAAGCTCGTAGACAGTCTCCTTTTTGTCGTCGGCCTTGCCGGCAATGATGACCTCCGTACACTCCTCTCCCACCTTTTTCAGAATCTTGTCGATACCCTTTTCGAAAAGATAGGTGGTGTAAGAGCCTTCGGGGCGGGTCTCGTTTCGGCCTACCAGCATATCATACAGGCCCTGCAGGCTAAATTCCTGTAGACTTTCACTCTCCCAAACGGGATTTGTAAAGCAGGAGTCGGTGCCGGTGTGGCAGGCAGGGCCGTCCTTTTCCACCACTACCACCAAAGCATCCCCGTCGCAGTCTGCGGTGATGGATACAATGTGCTGGTAGTTGCCACTGGTCTCACCCTTGAGCCACAGCTCGTTTCTGGAACGGCTCCAAAAGCAGGTGAGCCCTTTTTCCATGGAAATGGCCAGGCTCTCCTTGTTCATATAGGCAAGGGTCAGCACCTTCTTGGTAACGGAATCCACCACGATTGCGGGAATCAGACCCATTTCGTCAAATTTTAGTTCAGAAATATTCAGCATAGTTACAGTCTACTTGTGGGAATATTTTCGCGTTCCATTTGCTCTTTCAGGACGGCAATATGCACCTCGCCAAAATGGAAGATGGAGGCGGCAAGCCCTGCGTCCACCTTGGGGAGGGTTTTGAACAGGGTGATAAAGTCCTGAATTTTACCTGCACCGCCGGATGCGATCACCGGCACGGATACGGCGTTGCAGACCTCCTCCAGCATAGGCAGATCAAAGCCGCCCTTGACACCGTCGGTATCGATGGAGTTAACCACAACCTCACCTGCGCCGTTACTGACGCATTTTTTAATCCAGGAAATCGCCTCTAAGCCGGTGTTCTCCCGTCCGCCCTTGGCAAACACCCGAAACGCACCGTCTACCCGCTTTACATCCACGGACAGAACGACGCATTGATCGCCGTACCGCTTGGCGGCTTCAAGAATCAAAGAGGGATTGCGAATCGCACCGGAGTTGACGCTGACCTTGTCAGCGCCGCATTTGAGCACCCGGTCAAAATCTTCTACCGTGTTGAT
>JAZNGK010000101.1:0-7838 GCA_045576395.1 Faecousia sp.
GGATATACACATATTCGTCAAACAGTAAATACGAATTTTGAATTTTCAAATTGAATTGGTAGCGACTGACCGTCTGCAAGAAGGTAGAATCATTTTGGTAAAAATGTTGCGACATATATTCCTGCGAGGGCGCGCCACCCGGGCAGTAGAGAACGATATACTTCACAGCTGTGTCGCGTTCTGCTGCCGTTACCACTTCCGCAAGGCGCAAGGGCGCGCGTGTGGCATCGGATACATCCATTGCATACAGCTTTTGGAAGCTGTAATCGGTGGAATTGCAGGACGGAACGGACAGAATGCTGTCGGTGATTTGGTGGTCTTTTGCAAAGAAAGCGGCGGTTTGGTTGTAAAAGACATGCGTTGTCATTTGCTTTACATAAGTGTCGTTCCAGGTTACATCGACTGCGTACCAGGCGTTTTGAATTTTGACGGTATTCCACATATGGGCATCCCCGTTTCCTGCGCCGACCACCTGTGTCGCGTTGATGCCGACTTGATAACACAAATGCTGGAAAAGCTCCGCATAGCCTTCGCAGACCGCCTTGCCTTGCACAAGCGCGCCATACGCATTATACGATTGGGAAATCGCGCCGGAGTTGGGATTATAGGTGTTTGCGGCTACTTCATCATAGGCGACGGTGTCGCAAATGAAGTCGTGAATCAGCTTTTCCTTTTCGTAATCTTTGACATTGGCAGGCACAGTCTGAATAAAGTCGCTTGTTTTCTTTCGGAAAGCAGAAATTTGACCTGCGATTTTTTCTCTGTTTGCGGTGCGTATTACGTTCTTGCAATCGTCGCTGATAACATCTATATCCGTGCCGTCTGTGTACCGCACGACGAGGTGAATCGCCTTCCTGTCGGAATCTTGATATGTGGTGATGGTGTTACCGATTACATAGAAAAGCTCCGGATGGTCGGCAAGCACGCGCTTGAGAATGACGGGCGGTGTGTTGTAATCGACACCGAACGCTTGAATATCAATAAAGTTTTGCATACCTTTTAGACCGCTTAAAATGGCGGTGTAGAGGGCTTTGTCTTGCGCGTTCATATTGGCATACTGATAATATTCGTTTTCGGAAAGCGCGTTATGCACGGCATTGGTAACGGGCTTTACGATGGATACGGACGGTGGGGTTGCGGTGGAATTTGGCGTTACGGCAGGCGTGTTGTTCACGGGGGGTTGAACAACAGGCGTTTCAACGATAGGTGTTTCAACAACGGGTGTTTGGACAACAGGTGCTTCGACGATGGGTGTTTCGTTCACAGGCGGTTTCACCGCAGGCACCTCATTCGTGGGTAATTCGGCTGTGTTTTCCGTCGTATTTTCATTCTCCGTTATGTTTTCGGTAGAGCCTGTTGTGGCAGTTTGCCCGGTAGAGCCGGTTGATGCGCTTGCGGTTTGGTTTTGGGTGTTGCCGCAAGCAACGAATGCAAACAGCATAACAAAAACAAGAATTATAGAAAGCGCCCGTTTCACAATGCGTCAGCTCCTTTTTATGTATGCAATATAGATAATAGCCCATAAAATTATTATACGCCCAAATCGCCCAATTTGCAATACGAAATCTTATTTCCCGTATTTGTGCATATAAAAAGGGCATGCAAAAAATGCATACCCTTTTATTCCATTATTTCCATATCCTTGCCACAACAGCGCGGAATTACCTGCCCTGCCTTTACATCCAAAATCTTATGGCAAATGGGGCAGTAGACCTGACAGTCCTTTTCTGCCCGTACGACAGAAATCAAGCCTTCTTTTAATTCCATATTACTTATGACCTGCCATCACATCCGAAATGATTTTCAAAACCTTATCGTGGCAGCCTCCGCAGCCGGTAGAGCAATGGGTAATATCCTTCACACTTTCAAAGGCAGAGAGAACATCCTCAAAATTGGGCAGGTCGTGCAGGGCATCTATAATCGTGCCATAGCTAACCTGCTTGCAGTTGCAAACCATATAATTTTCAACCATACCAGCACCTCATTTTAGAAAAGGGCGGAGGAATTCTCCGCCCTATATTTATGATTATTACTTGAAATATCTCTCCAACAGACCCTTCAGGGCTACGCCGTGGCGAGCTTCGTCGCGGGCCATCTCGTGGACGGTGTCGTGGATAGCATCCAGACCGTTCTTCTTGGCGCAGGAGGCCAAATCGAACTTACCCTGGGTTGCGCCGAACTCGCAGTCCACACGCCATGCCAGGTTATCCTTGGTGGTGGCCTTCATATTCGGTTCCAAATCCTCGCCTAACAGCTCGGCGAACTTAGCGGCATGCTCAGCCTCTTCCCAAGCGGCCTTTTCCCAATACAGACCGATTTCGGGATAGCCTTCCCGATGGGCAATCCGTGCCATACACAGGTACATACCAACCTCACTGCATTCGCCGTTGAAGTTTGCCATCAGCTGATCAAAGATGTACTTCTTGTCCTCTGCGGAGATGTCGGGGTTGTTCTTTACGGTTTGGGCATAAACGCCATACTCATGGACGGCGGCCAGCTTCTGCTCACCCTTCTGCTCTACAAACTTGGATGCAGGCACCTTACAAACGGGGCAGGTGAAATCGGCAGCCAATTCATCGGCGGTATGCACATAGCCACAAACAGAACAAACAAACTTTTTCATAATAATTTTCCTCCAAAAAATTTTTAATTATTGTTATATGGGTGAAAAACCCGTTATTTACTCGGTTACTTCTTCAAATTGGTCGGGGCCGACACCGCACAGGGGACATTCGTAATCCTCCGGCAGCTCATCGCCTTCATAGACATAATCGCAGACGGTGCAGACAAACTTTTTCATGCGGATTCTCCTTTCTGATTCAGGCAGCGCTCACATTGACCGACAAAGGTCAGCTGACACATAGCAATTTGACCGCCGGTTTGCGCTTGCGCCTGTTGGTTTAGTTCTTCGGGTACAGCAATTTGCGGAAGGTCTGCCACAGTTTCGCAATCGGCGCAGACGAAGTGGACATGGGGGGTTGTGTTGCCGTCAAAGCGTTCCACACCGTTCACCGCGCCAAGGCTCAAAATCATACCCTCTTGCTTGAACATGGATAGGTTTCGGTACACCGTACCCAATGACAGGTCGGGGATTTCCGATTTTAGATGTTGATAGACCATTTCAGCGGAAGGGTGCGTCTTGGTTTGCCGTAGATAAGCCAAAATCGCGTTGCGCTTGCGGAATTGTTTCGTGGATTTATCCATAGCATTTCTCCTTCCTAAATAAGAATCATTCTTGTTTACAAGTGGAGTATACCACACCTTTTTCTATTTGTCAATAGGAATTATTCTTATTTAGAAAAAATTTTTACATATTTTCCCTCCCTTGCAATTATGGCAGAATATGTATATAATGATAGTATATTGCTGACGGGGGGTGCTTATGATGGAGAATAAACTCTGTGCGTACCGCGGTTGTCTGCTGGGTTTGGCGGTTGGAGATGCCATGGGCTATACCATTGACGGTAAGAGCTGGGCAGAGATTCAAGAAAATTACGGTACGAACGGTCTGCTTGGATATGACCTGCAAGCGGACGAATACGCCCAGGTTACCTCTTATACACAGCTTGCCGCGTTTTTGTGTAACGGTCTGCTCATAGGCGTGTCGCGTGGCAAGGTGGACTATTTGCGGTATGCAAAGCTGTCGCTGAAGGAGTGGACACGCAGTCAACAATTTTATCGCGACCCTGAAACAGGCTTTTGTTGGCTGGGAAAACTGCCACAGTTCCGTCGTCGTTACTGTCGCGATGCCCGTATGCTGGACAACCTGCGCTTAGAAGCCTACGGCACCATGCAGGCACCGAAAAATGACAACAATGCCCCCGGCGCAATCACCGCGGCTGTGGCGGCAGGTATGTTCTACAATGCCAAGCGCCTGGCACCGGAGCAGGTGGGTACCTTAGCAGGTGAGATGATTGCGCTCACGCACGGAAATCCTGAGGCGTTTCTGTCGGGCGTTGTGTTGGCATACACCATTACGGGTATTTTGCAAGAGCCGGAATGTGCGCTTGTTGACCAATTTTTGCAGGCGATTGCGGTGATGGACGGGCAATTCCGCAATCAATTTTTCCAAGCCGAGGAGCTTGCGCAGCAGTTGCGACGCGCGATTGCGCTTGCCAAATCGGGCGTTGTTTCCGACCAAGAGGGTATGGAGCAATTGTCGTGCATGGATGCGCCGCATTGTTTGGCAGGCGCGATGTTTGCCTGCCTGTTGCATCCGAACGATTTTGACGCGGCCATTATCACCGCGGTCAATCATTCGGGCTTGAGCGCGGCTGTGGGCGCGATTACCGGTGCGATTTTGGGCGCCAAGCTGGGAGAAACGGCTTTGCCGGACTTCTATTTGGAATCGCTTGATTGCAAAGCGGCATTGGACATCTTGGCAGAGGATATGCTCAGCGGCACACCTGCGATGGGTGTGTTTGACGATAGCTGGGACCATAAATATGTGCAAGGTCTGCCGCCTGAGGGCATAAATTCCTAAAAAACAGGAAAAATGTTAGAAAAATATCTTTTTTTCTCCAAAAACCCTCTTGCAAAACGGAAAATTTGATGATATAATACCTACGAAAGTAAGATTTGACGATTGGAAAGAGAGGGGTTCGCCCCTCTCTTTTTTGAGTGCGTTCGCTGAAAGGAGTGAGCTGTTTGAAAATAACGGAGTTGGTTACGGAATTTGCCAAGCCCATTATCGAGGCAAATGGCTGTAGCCTTTGGGATGTGGAATATGTTCGAGAGGGTGCGGAGCGATATTTGCGGATTTATATTGACAAAGACGGCGGTATCGACATTTCCGATTGCGAAAAAATTCACAGGGCAATCGACCCGATTTTGGACGAGAAAGACCCGATAGCGGAAAGCTATCATTTTGAGGTCTGTTCGGCAGGTGTGGAACGGGCGCTCAAGCGACCGGCTGATTTTGAAGCCTTTATGGGCAGTCCTGTTTTGGTCAAGCTCTATCGCCCCCGAAACGGGCTGAAGGAAATCCCCGGCGTGCTTCGTGGCTATGCAGACGGAAAAATCACCGTCGAAGCAGGCAAAGAAAGCATCACATTTGAAAAATCCGAAGTTGCCTTGGTGCGGCTTCGCGTTGAGTTTTAATAGGAGGAATTGAACGACAATGGCACAGAGAAAAAGCAAGAAGACGGAAGCACCGCAGATAGACATCGGGGCAGAAATTTTTGCCAGCCTGCGGGATTTGGAAAAGCTAAAGGGTATTCCCGTTTCCTATATGGTGGACCGGCTGAAGCAAGCCCTTACCAATGCCTACCGCAAGGACAGAGAGGACCATCGGGACATTCCTGCCGAAAATGTGGTGGTGGACCTGAGCGAAAAGGGTCTTTTTATGTATTTGGTCAAAACCGCGGTGGAGGAGATTACAGACTCCTCTGTGGAAATCCATATTGATACTGCCCGTAATATGAATCCGGATATTCAGCTGGGTGAATCGGTGTCCATTCCGGTGGATATTCAGAAGTTTGGCCGCATTGCCGCCCAGACCGCCAAGCAAGTGGTGATTCAGGGTATTCGTGAGGCAGAGCGCGGTGCGATTTACGAGAGCTACTCTTCCAAATCGCAGGAACTGCTCACCGGTACCGTTCTGCGTGTTGACCCCACAGGCGATGTGTTTGTCCATATCGGTCAAGGTAGCGAGCAGAGTGATGCGGTGCTTCGTACCAGCGAGCAGATTCCGGGTGAAGAATATGAGCCGGGCGATTTGCTTCGCGTGTATGTCTTGGAGGTTCACAAGGCAACCCGTGGGCCGTTAGTCCATGTTTCCCGTACCCACCCCAATGTGGTGCGTCGGCTGTTTGAGCTGGAAACGCCCGAAATTGCAGACGGACAGGTGGAAATCCGCAACATTGCCCGTGAGGCAGGCTCCCGCAGTAAGATTGCCGTTCGTGCAACTATGGAAAATGTGGACCCCGTCGGTGCCTGTGTCGGACCGCGTGGCGGTCGTGTCGGCGCTGTTGTGGATGAGCTGTGCGGCGAGAAGATTGATATTGTGGTATGGAGTGAGGACCCCTGCGAGTATGTAAAGGCGGCCTTAAGCCCTGCCGATGTAATCAGCGTGGAGCTTGACCCTGCCAACCCCAAGGCCTGCCGCGTTGTCGTACCCGATGACCAGCTGAGCCTTGCCATCGGTAAGGAAGGGCAAAACGCCCGTTTGGCGGCTCGCCTTACCGGATTGAAAATTGACATCAAGCCTGCCAGCCAAGCGCAGGCATAATCTCCGATAGGAGGGAATCATAATGCAAAAGAAGATTCCTGAGCGACAATGTATGGGCTGTCGTGAGCGAAAGGAAAAGCGCGCGATGATTCGCGTGGTTCGCGGAACTGACGGTGTGGTCAGCTTGGACTTTAGCGGCAAGCTAAACGGCCGCGGTGCTTACATCTGTCCGAATACAGAGTGCTTGAAAAAAGCACAGAAGGCAAAATCCTTGGAGCGTAGCTTGGAGGTGCCCATTCCCCAAGAGGTTTACGACCGCTTGACACGGGAAATGGAGGCAACGCGTGGATAAAGCCTTGCAGTATCTGGCGTTGGCGAAAAAAGCCGGTCGCATCGAGCTTGGCGAAGAGCCGGCAGGCGCAGCCGCACGCGCACAAAAAGCCCGTTTGATTGTTGTGGCAAGCGATGCCACAGACCATACTTGGCGCAGAGCCAAAAGCTTTGTTTCAGGTAGTGAGCAGATTTGTTTGAAAATTCCCTATTCCAAGGACCAGCTGGGAGAGGCCGTAGGCCGTACCGCGCTGGCATTGGCAGCTTTTACCGACCCTGCGCTGGCACTCGCCTTTGTTAAGGCGCTCGGCCAGCCGGACCGTTTCAAGGCCGAAATGGAAAGCTTGGAGAAACGCACGATGCGTATACGAAAGCGTCAGCAGGAGGCCAAGGCCCATGAGAGGAACAAGGCTATGGGTTATAAGGGTAAGCGGGAACATTGATTATGGAGGTGTGTTTCGTATATGAGTTTAGTGAAGTATCGATTGAAAGAGGTGGCCACCGATTTTGGTGTAACCCCTAAGGATATTGCCGAGGTGATGGGTAAGTTTTTTGAAAAGCCGAAGTCCAACACCCAAGTGCTGACAGAAGAAGAATTGAATGTGGTCTTTGACTATATGACCCAAACAAACCAGATCTCCTCTTTGGAGGTTGTGTTTGCGGTGGAGCCGAAGCCTCAGCCGAAGGTCGAGGCGCCGAAGGCGAAAGAGCCCAAGGCAGAAGCGCCGAAGGCAGAGCCGAAAAAGCCGGAAGCACCCAAGGCAGAGAAACCGCAAAAGCCTGCCGAGCCGGAGCGCAGGCGGGAAAGACGCGTGGTGGATACTTCTGCGGTGCAGGTAAATATCGCCCGTTTTGATGACCACGCAGACGATTTGGTTTCCGAGCGCGTGCAAAATTACCAAGGCGGTAAGCAACGCTTTGCCAAAAAGGGTCAGCAGCAGAACAATAAAAAAGATAATAAGTTCAGCAAGGGCAACAAGTCCCGAAATGAGGAGCAGGAGAAGATGCGTCGCCTGCAAATGGAGGTGGCGAGAAAAGCCCCCGTTACCGTTAAGATTCCCGACGAGATTACCGTTGGCGAATTGGCATCGCGTATGAAAAAGACTGCCGGTGAGGTTATCAAACTGCTGATGAAAAACGGCGTTATGGCAGGCATTAACCAAGCCATTGACTTCGATACCGCAGAGTATGTGGCAGTCGAGATGGGCTGTAAGGTGGAGCGCGAAATTACTGTTACCATCGAGGAACAGATTATCGACGACCATACCGATACGGCTGAGGAATTGCAGAATCGCGCCCCTGTCGTGGTGGTTATGGGCCATGTTGACCATGGTAAGAC
>JAZNGK010000102.1:0-6405 GCA_045576395.1 Faecousia sp.
AGGTGCAATTTTGCGTTCTGCCGAGTGTGCCGGCGCCCACGGTGTGATTATCCCCAAACGGCGAAGTGTAGGCCTTACCGCAACCGTCGCCAAAGCCTCTGCCGGCGCGCTGGAGTATATGAAGGTTGCAAAGGTTGGCAACATCAACAATGCCATCGCTGAGCTGAAGGAAAAGGGCGTATGGATTTTCGGCACAGCCGCAGAGGGCTCTGTGCCTATGTATCAAGCGGATTTGACCGTTCCTGCCGCCATTGTCATCGGCAACGAGGGCGAGGGCATGAGCCAGCTGGTGCGAAAGAACTGTGATATGCTGCTTGCTATCCCGATGAAAGGGCAGATTTCCTCTTTGAATGCATCTGCCGCGGCATCCATTTTACTGTATGAAGCGGTACGCCAGCGTATATAAGGAGGCATTGTATGGACGAAAAAGAACTTAGTCTGGAAGAAATTATGAAGGAATTCGGTGCGACCCCCATAGAGGAAGAACCGGAAGCGCCGCAAGACACGCCCGCAGACCTGCAAGAAACGCGTCGTATCGAACTAACAGAAGAAGCTTTGCAAGAAACGCGTCGAATCGAACTAACGGAAGAAGACCTGCAAAAAACGCGTCGTATGGAGCCGGTGCATACACAAGCACCTGCCTCTGCCATAACCGGAGATACCATTCGTTTGAACAGCTTGGGCGAAGAAATTGCCGAACGGATCAAAAAAGAAGCGCCTCCGGCAGATACGGAAGCGGAACGAATATGGGTGCCCGGCGATACCATTCACAGCGAGCCGTTCTCTTCCGGTTGGGAGCCGGAGTACGAACAGCCCATGGGGGAATATATTCCGCCACAGCCGATTCAATTCCACCCCCGTTCCCGTCTGCGCGAGTTAAAACGCAAGCTGGTGGCAGGCCCCGAAAAACGCTTTTATGAATTGTCGGAAAGGGGCATAGGCAAGCTGCAAGCGGCTATCTTCCTAAGCCTGCTGGTGGTGCTGATTTGTACCATTTCCACCGTTATGTACGCGATGGGTATGGTGCAGGAGAATCGGATGCGGCTGATGGTATTCGGTCAATTCTTGGCATTGCTCGTATCTGCCCTGCTCGGTAGCTTCCAGCTCATAGAGGGCTTTGCCGATTTGGGGAAAAAGCGCTTTACCTTGAACACCCTGTTAGCGGTTACTTTCTTAGTGTGCTGTGTCGATGGCGTGCTGTGCCTAAAACAGATTCGCGTGCCCTGCTGTGCTGCCTTCAGCTTGGAAATTACGGCCTCTCTGTGGGGTACCTATCATCGCAGAACCACAGAGCTTCTCCAGCTGGACACGATGCGCAAAGCCACCCAGCTTAACGGCATCTCCGCCTGCCCCGATTATTTGGAAGACAAAAAAGGTCTGCTCCGAACAGATGGTCAGGTTGAGGATTTTATGGATAACTACGATGCCGTAAGCAAGCCGGAAAAGCGACTAAATACATATAGCTTCATCGCTATGTGGATTGCCTTTGCAGTCGGCATCTTTGCCGGTGTGATGCGCGGTGTTTCTGCCGGCATACAGGTATCTGCGGTTTCTCTGCTGGCGGCTCTGCCTGCAACCGCATTCATTGCCCACTCCCGTCCGGCTCTGCTGCTGGAACGCAGGCTCCACAAGCTTGGGACTGTCCTATGCGGTTGGCAGGGTGTGGAAGGACTTTGCGGCAAGGCGGCGTTCCCGATAACCTATGATGATTTATATCCTGCCAATGCGGTACGGCTCAACGGTGTCAAATACTTTGGCAGTCGCGAGCCGGATTTGGTGGTGGCCTATGCCTCCGCTGTGATTACCGCAGACGGTGGCGGTCTTTCCAATTTGTTCGCGTATGTGCTGGACACCCATAACGGCAAACATTACGACGCATATCACCTAACCCATTACGAAAACGGCGGTATGTCGGGTGTTGTCGAAGGCGAATCGGTTTTGCTCGGCTCTGCCTCATTCTTAAAGGATATGGGCGTGGAAGTGCCGGAAAACGCAAGACTTAGCTATGCCGTGTATGTCGCCATTGACGGAGAGTTAAGCGGTCTGTTTGCGGTGAGCTATGAGAAGACACCGTCTGCAGCCGCAGGGCTCACAACCTTAACTGCCTATAAGAATCTACAATGTGTTCTGACCACTAATGATTTTATGCTAACCCACGGCTTCCTGCGGAGCAAATTCGGCATCAAGACAAAGCGGTTCTTACTGCCGGAAATTCCAATCCGTGAGGAATTGCGCCAAAAGAAATTGGCAGAGGGTACGCAATCCCTGTTAATGACCACCACCGGCGGCTTGGCACCGCTTGCTTACGGTGTAACCGGTGCAAGGGCATTGCGAACCACCTGCCGTATGGGTACGGTGCTTCACATCGTAGGCGGCAGCATCGGTCTTTTCATTATGGTGCTGTTGGTGCTGTTGGGCGCGCTGGAGCTGCTGACACCGGCAAATATGTTCCTGTATCAGCTGGTTTGGATGATACCTGCCATACTCTTTACCGAGTGGACCCGTTCGATATAACAAAAAATGAGGAGTGCGTTGCACTCCTCATTTTTATTTAGCGAACATATTCAATCACAACACGACGGTTTGGCTCAGTGCCGACAGAATAAGTGGTAATGCGGTCAGTATCCTGCAAGGTCGCGTGAATCACATGGCGCTCATAGGCGTTCATAGGCTCCAAGGTGGTACGGCGGTGTGCCTTGAGCACCTGCTGTGCCTTCTTCTGCGCATAACGACGCAGGGAATCCTCACGCTTTTGGCGGTAGCTCTCGGCATCCACATTGATGCGGATATGACCCTCAACACCGCGATTGACGGTGTAGTTGGCAAGATGCTGCAACGCATCAAGCGTATCACCGCGACGGCCAATGAGGTATCCCAAGTCCTCGCCTGTCAGCTCTACCATATAGTTGTTGTCCTCCTCTGCCCACGCGTGGGGAACGGCCGCAGAGCCCATATGCTCCAACAGACCCTTTAAGAAGACCTCAATCTTCTCCTCCACAGAGCCGGGTGCGGCAGGCGCATAGGTCTTTTGCACCGCAGGCGTTTCTGCCTTGACAGGCTTTGCCTTGCGCTCCTTGGGCGCCTCTGCTACGGGAGCAGGCTTGGGCTGTTGGGGCTTCGGGGTGGTTGCCTTCGGCTTGGAACGAGAGGCGGCAGACAATGCCACCTTGGGTGCAGGGTCCGGCACCTCGTAGGTTACCTCTACCTTGGCAGGGGTCGCGCCTATGCCAAGAAAGCCGGACTTCGCCTGCGAAAGAACCTGAACGGAAACATTGTCCCTGTCCAGACCCAGCTGGGTAAGCGCATTTTCGATGGCTTCATCGATGGTTTTGCCCGTAGTAACGATGGTCTTTTCCATTAATTATTCCTCCGTATTTTGGGAAGCGTACCGATTGGGGTCATAGTTGCGCCCCTTGCAACGGGGACGGTCGGGAATACCGGACATCACATCGGGCACAGCCGGCTCTTCCACAGAAAGACCCTTCCTGGCGGCATACTCCTTCGCAGCAGCGGCTTTGGCAGCCTCCTGCTCCTTCTGTTGCTGCTGTTGCAGCTTCTTCTTGCTGGTATTGGTGGTAATACCATTGGGATTGGCGGCACGACGCTCTGCACGCAGACGCTCCTTTTCTGCCTCAATGGCATCCTCTTCCAACGCCCGTTGCAAACGCAGGGCATCCTCAGCATCATAGATTTTCCGATACTTCTTGGTCAAATACACATCCACAACGGTGGAAATCAAGCCCTGCACAAACCAATACAGGCTCAATGCACCGGGAACGGTAAAGCCAATCCACAAAGACATCAGCGGCATCATATACAGCATAACCTTATTATTCTGATTTACCTGCGAATTCTTTGCGGTTTCCTTGTCCTGCAAGCCCTTTTCGTTGGTAACCAAGGAGTTGTTCATTCTTTGGGAGATGAACATACTCATCACTTGACCACCGGCAGACAGCACCGGCAACAGGAACAGACCGATGTTGGACCAATTCCAGGTTTCCCACTTGAACACATTGAAGGTCGGCACAAGGCCCAGGTCAACACCCAGGAAATGGAAGTTTAAGCCCTCCAAGGTAGCAGGATTGGAAACAACATCCTTTAATTGCTCTGCAAATTGGGGAATCAACGGCGCGGCAATCATTTGGTAATAGTACTCATTTTTGCCAAACGCGCCGGGTAACGCAGTCTTAATTGCCGTTACAATTTCGTTTGCCACCTCTGCGCTCTCGTGGAGCATATAGACAATCGGCTGGCGCACAACGGCATACAAGGGAATCAAAATCAGCAAAGGGACAAAGCTCCACAGACAGCCACCTCCCATAGATATGCCCTCTTCCCTATACAGGGCTTGGGTGGCTTCGTTCAGCTTTTGTTGGTCGCCGGCGTACTTTTTCTGCAACGCCTGCAGTTTGGGTGTCAGCCGCGACATTTTCATTGTGCTCTTTTTGGCCTTAGCGGTAGCCGGCAGCAAAACGAACTTTAGGACAATAGCAAAGATAATCAATGCCACGCCATAGTTGCTGGTAAGCTGATTCAGCCAAGAAAGCAAATAGCCAAAGGGAACTTGGATAATATCAACCAGCTTAAATGCGAGAATCATCAGTATTCCTCCTTAGGGAACGGGGTCATAAGAATCCCCTTTATAAAAAGGATGGCAACGCAACAGGCGTCTAAGCGCCAAATAGCCGCCTTTCATAGCCCCGTACTTTTGAATGGCTTCCAATGCGTAAGCGGAACAGGTAGGTGTAAATCGACAGCAGGCAGAACGATAGGGAGAGATATGGCACTGATAAAAACGAATCATTTTTAATAAAAGGCGTTTCATTGGGGCTTCAAAACCCCCGCTTTTTCCGCTAAGGACAGATACGCGTGGGTAAGCTTTTGGAAATCCGCATCGACGCACCGCGTCCGCGCTACCACGACAATATCCCAGCCGGGCGTAAATCGGTCCTCATTCAGCCGATAAATCTCCCGTAAACGACGACGCACCCGATTCCGAACCACCGCTTTCCCCAGCTTTTTGCCGGTCGTAATGCCCACCCGATTGGTGGCAGTATGGTTGGCTCTGGCGTATAGCACCAGATACCCATTGGCGTGGCCGGAAGTGGCATAAAGGCGTCTGAAGATATGATTCAATTTAAGTGCGCAGGAAAATTTCATATTACTTCTCTCCTTGAGAATCCTAAAACCCTTTTGCAAAGCAGAAAATCAAGGCGCACTTGAGAAAATGGATTATTGATGACTTGGCAGAAGATTTTGTTCCAAGTCGAGGTTGGAAGCCGCAGGAATACTTTTGTGTATTTCAAGGCTTTCAAAACGATGAATTGGGACAAAAGATTCACCAAGGCGCAATCAGACATTTCCGAAAGTGCGCCCATATAAAAAGGGGGCGGGGCGAATAGCCATTCGCCCCGCATGGACTCCCATTTTGCTTTTCAGCGGTGGCCTGCTATCATTGAGCTACCAATTTACGCTTAAGCAGACAGAACCTTACGGCCCTTGGCACGGCGACGGGCAAGAACCTTGCGACCGTTGGAAGTAGCCATTCTCTGCCGGAAACCATGCACCTTAGAACGATGGCGACGGCTGGGTTGGTAGGTACGCTTCATAGATGTACACCTCCTTGAAATCACATATGCTCGACAGCCAGGCGGCTGCAGCGACACAGAATTACTGACCGCATTTGGTCATACTACCATAGTATAACCGAAAAAGCCACCTAGGTCAACAACTTTTTTCTAAGGTTTATCATTTTTGGGAATAAATCTCCGTTTATACCGCAATATTGTTTGATAAAATGCAAAAAAGGAGGGTGTTATACACCCTCCTTTTGGTTTGTGCAATGGATTACTTAACTGCGTTCACAGTAACATTGGCAGTACTCTCGGGGAATTCAACCAAGTCAGCCTTTACAGTTACGGAACCGTCAACGATCTTAGCAAGCAGAGCCTCGTAATCGGCAACAGTCCAATTCTTCAAAGACCAATTAGCGACGGGCAGACCAACAGCGTTATCCTTTGCGCCCAAAGCAGTGCCTGTGCCACCCAATTCAGCAAACTTGCCCTCATAGAACTTAGCCAGCGCCCACTGTACGGAGTCAGCCAGACCCTTCATAGCAGAGGTGATAACTGTGGGAGATTGGCTGGACTGGTCAACGTCAACACCGATAACCTTGCCATCGTCAGCGCCGGCAGGGGAAGAAACGGAGGTAAACATAGAGCCGCCATAGCAGAAGATAACCTCAGTGCCGTTCTGGTACCAGCCGGTAGCCATGGTTTGCAGCTCGTTGGATGCAGAGAAAGTAGCGCCGTGGAGCCAAGAATAATTCACTTCAACCTTTGCGCCCTTTACAGCAGCGGCAGCCTCAGCGCCCTGCACAAAGCCATAGCCGAAACGCTGGCAAGC
>JAZNGK010000103.1:0-1924 GCA_045576395.1 Faecousia sp.
CGTACCGGTGAGCGTACCTTTGAGGCCGCCGCATTTTTGCGTCAGCTGGGTGCCGATACGGTGGAGGTCAAAAAGCTTCTGCAAAACGACTTCCAAAACACCATGGAGAAATTCCGGATTATCAAATCCGCACGGCTGTACCGCCATGAAATCGCGATTGCTGCGCTGAGTGAGCAGACTTCTCGCGTGCTGGCATCGCAAGCGGCAGATGAGCTGCTGGACATTTCCGGTATTACCGCATCGTTCGTGTTGTATCCCGATGGGGAGCAGGTGTTTGTGTCTGCCCGTTCCATTGGTCAAACCAATGTGCAGATGATTTTGGAGCCGTTGGGCGGTGGCGGTAATACCGCGACAGCCGGCGCGCAGATTACCGGCAGTACGGTAAAAGAGGTGCTGGACCGGTTGGTTGCCTCTATTGATAAATTTTACGAAGAGTGAGGATAAGAAAATGAAAGTGATATTTTTACAGGATCTAAAGGGCAAGGGCAAGAAGGGACAGATGGCAGAGATTTCCGACGGCTACGCCAGAAATTATCTACTTCCCAAAAAATTGGCTGTGGAGGCAACTGCCGATGCCATTAATACCATGCGTATGAATGACAAGGCGGCCGCAGAGAGAGCAGCAAAGGAACGGGCAGAGGCGGTGGAGATTTCCAAAAAGCTTCGAGAGATGACCGTTGTGGTTACTGCCAAGGGTGGCGGTGCAGGCAAGCTGTTCGGCTCGATTACCAGCCAAGAAATTGCCGACGCACTCAAGGAAAAATCCGGCATTGTGATTGATAAGCGAAAGCTTGTCCTGTCCGACCCCATTAAAAATGTGGGCACCTATACTGTACAGTGCAAGCTGGGTTATGAGATTACCGCCCCGTTGACGGTGAAAATCGAGGAACAATAAGCATCTTGTAATCCCGTTATGAGATAAAGAAGGAGAAACATATGGATGCAGAATTGATTGCCAGACAGCAACCCCACTCATTAGAGGCGGAGCAGGCGGTGCTTGGCTCGATATTGATAGACAGTCGGTGCTTGACCGATATAATCGGTGTGGTGCGTCCGGAGGATTTCTATTTACAGCAGAACCGGGAGATTTTCGAAACCATCTATACTATGTTCAACTTCTCCCAAACCATTGACCCGGTTACGGTGCTGGATAAAATGCGCGAGCTGGGCGTGTATCACGACAATTCTCGCGATTATATCCTGCAACTTATGGAGATTACGCCCACCGCCGCCAATGCGGTGCGGTATGCCAATATCGTCAAGGACAAGGCGACCCTGCGAGGCTTGGCAGATGCATCTGCGGATATTTCCAAAATGGTGCAGGAGCAGGTTGGCACGACCGCGGAAATGCTGGAGGCGGCAGAAAAGAAGATTTATGCCCTGCGTAAGGGTGAACGCGGGGATTCTCTGGAGCATATCGGCGTAACCCTGCACAAGGTCTTTGACCGCTTAACCGAGCTGAGCCAATCCGATTCGATGATTCCCGGCATGTCCACCGGCATGCGCGATTTGGACAGAAAAATTAACGGCTTGAATAAGTCGGACCTGTTGCTTGTGGCAGGACGGCCCGGTATGGGCAAATCTGCGTTTGCGTTGAATTTGGCGTTGCATGTAGCCAAAAAGTATAATAAAACCGTAGCGATGTTCAACTTGGAAATGTCCAGAGAACAGCTGGCTATGCGCCTTTTGGCAATCGAAAGCTTTGTTGACGGGCAGAAAATGGCAACGGGTAAGCTCACCGAGGAAGAGTGGAGTAAGCTGAGTATGGCTTCCGTTGCTTTGAGCCAAACGGACATTCGGATTGACGACAACCCCTCTATTACGGTGGCGGAAATGAACGCAAAGTGCCGTCGTGTGGAGAATTTAGGTCTGGTTGTGATTGACTATTTGCAGCTGATGAATGGCTCCGGCTATGGCAAAGGTG
>JAZNGK010000104.1:0-1858 GCA_045576395.1 Faecousia sp.
AAATGCGCCAAATAGCCAACAAAAGGCCATAGAAAACGCCGTGCGTTTGAATCGCTTCATAGGCGTAAGCCGAGCAGGTCGGGATATATTTACACGAAGACTGTCCCTTGGCTGGGGAGATGTGCTTTTGATAGGTGCGGATGCACCAACGCAAAGCCTTTTTCATATAAGTACCTTCCAAGCAAAATAAGTTGTCTGATAAATCATTCGCCGATGATGCCACTCTTTTTCAGCAAATAACTTAGGTCGCGCCCGATTTTTTCGAAATCTGCATCTGCGGCACGATTGCGCGCCACCAAAACCATGTTGTAGCCGATATGCATCTCATCTTCACGCAAACGATAGCATTCGCGGATGAGACGGCGCACACGGTTTCGGACAACCGCTTTGCCGAGTTTTTTTGTCACAGTAATACCGAGAACATTTTTTTCGAGTTTGTTTTTCTGATAATACAGGACCAAATAGCCTGCCGCGATAGATTTGCCGCGACTATAAAGCCGCTTGAAATCGCGGTTATATTTCATCGAAATTGTATAGTTCATCGTTTCACCGCCAAAAACATCTAACTACAAGAAAAGACCACTAAGTGGCCTTTTACGCTGACAATCTTTTTCTACCTTTGAGTCTTCTTCTAGCCAGAACCTTTCTGCCGTTCGCAGTGCTCATTCTCTTTCTGAAGCCGTGTACCTTGCTTCTTTGTCTCTTTTTAGGTTGGTATGTTCTAAGCATGTTTGCACCTCCTGCCGAATCTTTCGTTTCTATGGAAAGCGCCTGCGCGCACTCCGTCTTGGTAATACATTCAAAATTGAACGCGAATACCTTAACATTATACAACTGCACACAAAAATTGTCAAGTGTTTTTTGCATGGAATACGGAAAAATTTTCTTTGTGCAAGTTCTTGTGGTTAAGGGTTATTCCATCCGCAAGATTTAGTTTTTAAAATGATTCCAAAGGGCCACAAATAACTTTGCACATACAGAAATAAGCACAATACCCGTTGAAATGCCCAGCACGACGAGCAGGGTATCCGTACCGTAGCGTGCGGCTACATCGGTTTGACCGGCAATCGCATGATAGAGTGTGTAGTAGAGCCCGCGTCCCGGAATTAAAACCACAACGGAAACCGTCAAAAACGAACTTGCCGGAATTTTAAGTATGCGTGCCATCACCTCGGAGGCAAAGCCTGCAAACATGGTGGCAATCGCAGACAAAAGGAAAATGCTGTTGGTGAGCGGCATACACAAAAGATAGACTGCCCAAGTTAAAAAACCTACAATGGAGGCAATCAAAGCGTGGCTGATGCGCTGATTAAAGTATAAACCGAAGCCAAGCGTCATAAATGCGGCGCTAATCAGTCCGGTCAGAATTTCGGGCATCGTCATATCTGCACACCTCCAAACAATAAAATGGCAACGGTGATACCTGCGGCAAGGCAGGCCGCACCAAGCACCGCTTCAAACAGTCGCGCGCTGCCCGTAAGCGTATCGCCGAGCAACATATCGCGCATGGAGTTCGTCAAAAGTATACCCGGAATTAAAAGCATGATAATGCCGATGATGACCATGGCCTGATTAAAACCGAACCACGAGCATAGCCCCACGGCCAAAAGTCCGGACAAAAGAGCGCTCACGAAATTAAATGCGGATGCGTTTGGCAATTTTGTCTTTAAGGCGTTGTCCAAAAGAAAAATCAAGATGGCGCAAACAGCTGTTGCCGGACAGTCTTTTAAACTGCCGCCGAAAAATACCGTACAACTGCAAGCGGCAAAAATTGCGCCCAGCATGCGCTTAAATGCATTGGACCGAGAGTTGTCCGGCTTTAAAATCTCGTCTAATTTTCGTCTAAACTCCTCCACGG
>JAZNGK010000105.1:0-8887 GCA_045576395.1 Faecousia sp.
GGAAGGCTGTTGTGTGTCGTTTGAGTCCTTTGTCTATCACAAATTGGGCTACGAAGACCATTATGAGCTTGGCCCCGGTGAGATTATCAAGCTGACCGCTGACGGCTATGAGGTTTTACAGCCTGCCGGCAAGGAAATGAAGATTTGCGCCTTTTTGTGGACTTACTACGGCTACCCCAACTCCAATTATGAGGGAAAGAATGTTGAGGTTATGCGTTGCCGTAACGGTGAAATTATGGCGCGCGATGAGATGCTTCGCGGTACGATGCCGGATGTGGATTATGTGGCAGGTGTGCCGGATACCGGTGTGCCCCATGCCATCGGCTATGCCAACGAAAGCCATAAGCCGTTTGCTCGTCCGTTTGTGAAATATACCCCGACATGGTCGCGTTCGTTTACGCCTGCCAATCAGGCAGTACGCCAACAGGTGGCAAAAATGAAGCAAATCCCTGTGCCGGAGCTGATTGTGGGTAAAAAATTGTTGCTTGTTGACGATTCAATCGTGCGTGGCACACAGCTACGGGAAACGGTGGAATTCCTGTACGAAAGCGGTGCAAAAGAGGTGCATATGCGTTCTGCGTGTCCGCCTATTTTCTACGCGTGTAAGTACTTGAATTTCTCTCGGAGCAATTCCGCTATGGAACTGATTGCCCGTAAGACCATTCGCGAGCTGGAGGGTGAGGAGGCAGACAAGTATATTGCTGAGTATGCCGAATCTACCACAGAACGCGGCAAATGTCTTGCCAAGGCCATTTGTGAGAAAATGGGCTTTGATTCGCTGGGCTATCAGTCCTTGGACGGCCTGTTAGAGGCAATTGGCATTGATAAAGAAAAAATCTGTACCTATTGCTGGAACGGCAAAGGTTAAAGGAGCCTGAATTATGGAAAAAAGTTTCTCTGAAAGCTATGCCGCGGCCGGTGTGGACATTACTGCCGGTTATAAGTCTGTGGAGCTGATGAAAAAGCATATCAAGCGCACCAAAAACGAAGGCTGTTTGGACGATGTCGGCGGTTTTGGCGGCTGTTTCGGCTTGAATGTTGCCGGTATGGAAGAACCTGTGCTGGTTTCCGGTACGGACGGCTGTGGCACTAAGGTAAAGCTGGCAATGCTGATGGACAAGCATGATACCATTGGTATTGATGCCGTTGCGATGTGCGTAAATGATATTATCTGCTGTGGTGCAAAGCCGCTTTTCTTCTTGGATTATATTGCCTGTGGCAAAAATTATCCGGAAAAAATCGCCACCATTGTCGGTGGCGTGGCAGAGGGCTGTGTCCAATCGGGCGCGGCGCTTATTGGCGGTGAAACTGCAGAACATCCCGGCCTTATGCCCGTTGATGAATACGATTTGGCGGGCTTTGCCGTGGGTGTGGTGGATAAGAAGAAAATCATTGATAACACCCGTATGGCACCGGGCGATGTGGTAATTGCCTTGGCATCTACCGGTATCCATTCAAACGGCTTTTCTTTGTGCCGCAAGGTGTTTGATATTGATAACAATAACCCCGACCTATATATCCCGCGTGAGGAGCTGGGCGGCAAGACCGTTGCCGAGGCGCTTTTGGTGCCGACCCGTATTTATGTAAAATCCGTTTTGGCTCTGCTTGAGCAGGTCGATGTTAAGGGTATTTCCCATATTACAGGCGGCGGCTTTTACGAAAATATTCCGCGCAGTATTCCCGACGGTTTGGGTGCAGTGATAGATAGAGCCGCTGTCAAGGTTCTGCCTATCTTTGACTTGATTGCCAAGACCGGCAATATCCCTGAACGCGATATGTTTAATACCTATAATATGGGCGTGGGTATGAGCATTGTCGTGCCTGCCGATGCAGTTGACAAGGCTTTGGAAATCCTCACCGCCAACGGGGAAACGGCCTATGTTATCGGTAAAATTATTGCTTCTGATGAGAAGATTACCATTGTGTAAGAAATGAGGAATTGGGATGGAGAAAGCGAGAATTGCTGTGCTGGTATCCGGCGGCGGCACCAATCTGCAGGCGCTGATTGATGCACAGGCCGAGGGTCGTATACATTCCGGCAAAATTGTCTTGGTGATTTCCAATAACCGCGATGCCTATGCGTTGACCCGTGCTGCCAACGCAGGAATCGATACGGCTGTGGTACTGAAAAAAGAGCAGGGCAGTCAGCAGGCATTTGAGGAGCGCATCAAGGAATTGCTCACAGAGAATCAAATTGATATCATCGTGCTTGCAGGCTTTATGTCGATTCTGTCGGAGTCGTTTACAGCTTGTTACCCGAAGCGAATTCTCAATGTCCACCCATCGTTGATACCTGCTTTTTGCGGTGCCGGATTTTACGGATTGCGTGTCCATGAGGCGGCGCTTTCTTATGGCGTCAAGGTTACGGGCGCAACCGTTCATTATGTGAACGAAATCCCCGACGGCGGTGAGATAATTCTTCAAAAAGCTGTGGAGATTCTCCCCAATGATACACCGGAAACCTTGCAAAAACGGGTTATGGAACAAGCAGAATGGAAAATATTACCTGCGGCTGTGGAGCAGGTGTGCAGTGCATTGTAAGAAAGGAAAATGATTATGAATGTATATGAAATCGGCTCTTTGGCTGAGAAATTGTCAACCAATGTATATCCCGGACGGGGCATTGTGCTGGGTGTAACGCCCGATGGCACACATTCTGTCGCGGCTTATTTTATTATGGGTCGTAGTGTGAACAGTCGCAATCGTATTTTTGCTTTCGAGCCGGACGGAATCCGTACCGAAGCGCACGACCCCAGCCTAATGAAAGACCCCCACTTGATTATTTATCACCCCGTTCGTGAGGTCGGTTGTGGTTTAATCGTAACCAATGGCGACCAAACCGACACGATTTGGGATTTCCTGGCAAGAGGGGAGAGCTGGGAGACCGCTTTGCGTACCAGAATGTTTGAAGATGACGGCCCCAATTGGACACCCAGAATTTCCGGCTTGCAGGCCATTGACGGTAGCTATAAAATGTCCATTTTGAAGGCCGCTGACCCCAATGGCGAAGCCTGTGCAAGATTCTTCTATGAGTATCCGGCAACACCCGGCTTGGGCCATTTCCTGCATACCTATGTGTGCGACGGCAATCCCGTCATTCCCACCTTCCAAGGAGAGCCGGAGCGCGTTTCGATGGACAATGATATGGAAGCTTTTGCCAATATGCTGTGGGAGAACTTGAACGAGGATAATAAAATTTCTCTGTATGTTCGTTATACGAATTTGGAAACCGGTGCATTCGAGCACTTGATTATCAACAAGCACGCGTAAGGAGATAGAAAATGAAAGAATTTGAACTGAAATACGGCTGTAATCCCAATCAAAAACCTGCAAAAATCTATATGCACGACGGAACTGACCTGCCGATTCAAATTTTGAACGGTCGTCCCGGCTTTATTAACTTTTTAGATGCCTTCAATTCTTGGCAATTGGTTAAAGAGCTGAAAGAGGCTACCGGTATGTGTGCCGTTACTTCCTTTAAGCATGTTTCTCCTACCTCTGCCGCTGTGGGCAAAAAGCTCCCCTTGGAGCTGAAAAAGGCTTGTTTTGTTGAAGATATTGAAGGCTTGGACGAGAATCCCTTGGCCTGTGCATATGCGCGTGCAAGAGGTGCAGACCGCCTGTGTTCTTTTGGAGATTGGGTTGCGCTGTCTGATGTGTGTGATGCGTTGACCGCAAAGCTGATTGCGCGTGAGGTATCCGACGGTGTGATTGCCCCCGGCTATACCGACGAGGCATTGGAGATTTTGAAGACCAAGCGCGGTGGTAGCTACAATGTGGTTGCCATTGATCCGAATTTTGTGCCTGCCGAGCAGGAAACCAAGCAGGTATTTGGCATTACCTTCCAACAGGGTCGCAACAATTTTAAGATTGACGAGCATTTGCTGGAGAACATCGTAACGGCAAACAAGACCTTCACGCAAGATGCCAAAATTGACTTGATTATCTCCCTGATTACCTTGAAATACACCCAATCCAACTCCGTTTGCTTTGCCTATGACGGACAGGCTATCGGTGTGGGTGCCGGTCAGCAGTCCCGTGTCCATTGTACGAGATTGGCAGGCGGTAAGGCAGATACTTGGTTTTTGCGTCAGCATCCCAAGACCTTGGCGCTTCCGTTCCGCGATGACTTGGGTCGTCCCGGTCGCGATAATGTAATTGACGGCTATATTAACGGCAATGAAGAAGATGTTTGTGCCGATGGCGTATGGCAGAATTACTTTACCACCCGTCCCGAACCGCTGACAGAGGCGGAAAAGCGCGCTTATTTGGATAGCCGTACGGGTGTCGCCCTCGGTTCTGATGCATTCTTCCCGTTTGCAGACAGCATTAAGCGCGCAAAGGCATCGGGCGTTTCTTACATCGCAGAGCCGGGTGGTTCTATTCGCGATGATTTGGTAATTGCCGAGTGCGATAAGAACGATATGGTAATGGCATTTACCGGTATGCGCCTGTTCCATCATTAAGCAGCCTTGACCCACTTGGTATCGTTGCTTTTGTAAAAACTTAGGAGGCTCTATGAAAATACTAGTGGTTGGCGGTGGTGGCAGAGAACACGCCATCATAAAAAAATTAAAAGAGAATACAGCTGTTACAGAAATTTTTGCTTTGCCCGGCAACGGTGGCATGGAAAATGATGCCACCTGCGTGGCAATTGGTGCAAAGGAAATTGATAAAATCGTAGCATTTGCTGTGGAAAATGCGATTGACTACGCAGTGGTTGCACCCGATGACCCGCTGGTGTTGGGTTGCGTGGATGCGCTGGAGGAGAAGGGAATTCCCTGTTTCGGACCGCGTGCCAATGCGGCAATTATCGAGGGCAGTAAGGTCTTTTCCAAAAACCTAATGAAAAAATACAACATTCCGACTGCGGAATATGAGGTATTTACGGATATGGACGCGGCATTGACCTACCTGCAAACTGCCCCTATTCCAACAGTCATTAAGGCTGACGGCTTGGCTCTGGGCAAGGGCGTGATTATTGCGGAAACCCGAGAAGAAGCGGTCGCTGCTGTGAAATCCATGATGTCTGATAAGGTGTTTGGAAAAAGCGGAGACCAAATCGTGATTGAGGAATTTCTGACCGGTCCCGAGGTGTCTGTACTGTCGTTTACAGACGGAAAAACCATCGTTCCTATGGTTTCCTCTATGGACCACAAACGCGCCGGCGATAACGACACCGGCCTCAATACGGGCGGTATGGGTACGGTTGCGCCGAACCCCTATTACACCGAGGAAATCGCGGCTGTCTGTATGCAGGAGATTTTCCTGCCTACGATTGGTGCGATGAACGCCGAGGGTCGTACCTTCAAGGGCTGTTTGTACTTTGGCTTAATGCTGACCCCTAAGGGTCCGAAGGTAATTGAGTACAATTGCCGATTTGGCGACCCCGAAACCCAAGTGGTCTTGCCTCTGTTGGAAAGCGACCTGCTTACGGTTATGCAGGCAACCACCAACGGCACTTTGGCGGAAACAGAAGTGAAATTTGCCAATCAAAACGCTTGCTGTGTAATTATGGCATCGAAGGGCTATCCAACCGCCTATGAAAAGGGCTTTGTATTGTCCATACCCGAAGCAATCTCCAAGCAGGTCTATGTTGCAGGTGCAACGATGAAGGATGGAAAGCTTCTAACGAACGGTGGCCGTGTTTTGGGTGCCACGGCGGTGGCAGATACCTTGGCTCAGGCGATTGAAAACGCCTACGGACTTGTGGAGCAAATTCACTTTGACAACGCATATTACCGACATGATATTGGCGCAAAAGCGCAAAAAGCCGGGAGGAACGAAATTGGTTTATAGAGTATATGTAGAGAAAAAACAGGGTCTTGATAATGAAGCAAAGGCTCTTTTGCAGGATGCCCGGAATTTATTGGGGATTGAAGCGCTGGAAAATGTTCGACTGCTCAATTGCTATGATGCAGAGAACATTACCAAGGAACTGTTCGATTATGCAATCGGAACGGTTTTTTCCGAGCCACAGCTGGATATTGCCACAGATAAATGTCAGCTGGAGGGCGCAATTGTGTTTGCGGTAGAGCCGCTGCCCGGTCAGTTTGACCAACGGGCAGATTCTGCCGCCCAATGTATCCAAATTATCTCTCAGGGAGAGCGTCCTTTGGTGCGTTCTTCCAAGGTTTATGGACTGTACGGCAAGCTGACAGAGAAGGAAATTTCTGCCATTAAAAAGCATGTGATTAACCCTGTGGAATGTCGCGAGGCAGACCTCAAATTGCCGGAAACCCTGGTTGCAGAGTATGCCATTCCCCAATCGGTAGAAACCGTAACCGGTTTTATTTCCATGGACGAGCAGGCACTTTCCGCATTGCTAGACAGCTTGGGTCTTGCCATGGATTTGGACGATTTGCTGTTCCTGCAGAACTATTTCCGCGACGAAGAGCATCGCGACCCCACCATTACTGAAATCCGCGTGGTCGATACCTATTGGTCTGACCATTGTCGCCATACCACCTTCTCCACCATCATTGATGATGTGAAGATTGATGACAAAGCCGTAGCGGCAGCCTATCAGCGGTATTTGGATGCGCGTGTTGAGGTCTACGGGGAGGAGAAGGCAGCCAAACGGCCGCAAACCCTTATGGATATTGCAACGATTGGCGCAAAAACATTGAAAAAACGGGGTCTGCTGCCGGAGCTGGATGAAAGTGAAGAAATCAACGCCTGTTCCATTCATGTTACCGCAAAGGTAAACGGTGAGGAGCAGGATTGGCTCTTGATGTTCAAGAACGAAACCCATAATCACCCTACGGAAATCGAGCCCTTTGGCGGTGCGGCTACCTGTATCGGTGGCTGTATTCGCGACCCCTTGTCCGGTCGTGCCTATGTGCATCAAGCGATGCGTGTAACCGGTGGCGCTGACCCGCGGAAGTCCTTAAGTGAAACCATTCCCGGAAAGCTGCCCCAGCGCAAAATCTGTCAAACCGCGGCCGCAGGCTACTCCTCTTACGGTAACCAAATCGGTTTGGCGACCGGTCATGTTGCGGAAATTTACCATGACGGCTATGCGGCCAAGCGCTTGGAGTGCGGCGCGGTGGTTGGTGCGGCGCCTGCCTATAATGTGCGCAGAGAGTGTCCGGCACCGGGCGATGTAGTCGTGCTTTTGGGAGGTCGTACCGGTCGTGATGGCATCGGTGGTGCTACCGGCTCATCTAAGAGCCACAATATGAAATCCCTTACCACTATGGCATCCGAGGTGCAAAAAGGCAACGCGCCGGAGGAACGGAAGATTCAACGCCTGTTCCGTAACAGCGAGGTTACGCGGTTAATCAAGCGCTGTAACGACTTTGGTGCTGGCGGTGTGTCGGTTGCGATTGGCGAGCTTGCCGCAGGTTTGCAGATTGATTTGGATGCCGTTCGTAAGAAATATGACGGTTTGGACGGTACGGAAATTGCTATTTCCGAATCGCAGGAGCGTATGGCGGTTGTGGTCGATGCCAATGATGCAGATGCCTTTATTGCCGCGGCGCAAAAGGAGAATTTGGAAGCCTATCGCGTCGCAGTTGTTACCGAAGAGGCAAGAATGGTTATGTCGTGGAAGGGTCAGGTAATTGCCAATCTGTCGCGTGCATTCTTGGATACCAACGGCGCAAGCAAGCACACAAAGGTTGCCGTAACGCAGAAGGATTTGTCTGCGCTCAGTCGCGCGCTTTACGGCTCTCTGCGTGAAATGGCAGGCGATTTGAAGACTGCCAGCCGCAGGGGCTTGGTGGAGCGCTTTGACGGTAGTATCGGCGCAGGCTCTGTCTTAATGCCTTATGGCGGCAAAACGCAGACAACACCGGCACAGGCTATGGCGGCAGTCCTGCCTGTATTGCCCGGTCAGGAAACCGACCAAGCCAGCGTAATGGCATGGGGGCTTGACCCGGATATGATGAGCATTGACCCCTTTGAGGGTGCTTATGCCTCGGTTACTACTTCAATTGCCAAGCTGGTTGCCGCCGGTGCGGATTATAAAAAAGCATACTTAACCTTACAGGAATTCTTTGAGAAACTGCAAAGTGAGCCGAAGCGCTGGGGCAAACCCTTTGCAGCTTTGCTGGGCGCGTTGCAGGCGCAGTTGGATTATGGCGCAGCCGCAATCGGCGGTAAGGACTCTATGTCAGGCTCCTTTATGGATATGGATGTGCCACCCACACTCATTTCCTTTGCGATTGCACCGATTGATAAGCAGGCGTTGTTAACACCGGAATTTAAGGAAGCCGGCAATCCTGTGTACCTGTTTGCACCTGCCGACGATACTGCTGAAAGTCAAAAGAAGGCGTGGGAGCAGTTCCATGCACTTCACCTTGCCGGAAAGGTCAAATCCGCTTGGGCGGTGGAGAATGGCTTGGGCGAAGCGGTGATGAAGATGTCTTTTGGTAACCGCATCGGCTTCAAGTCTTGCGGTGCTGTTGTTGACCAATGGCATACGAATCTCTATGGCTTCTTAGTAGCGGAGCTAATAGAGGATGTGGACTTGCCCGGTGTGATGAAAATTGGTGAAACCACCGCAGAAACGTCTGTTGTTTTGGATAACGACAGCGCCTCGATTGACGAGCTTTTGTCTTTGAATGAGGCTGTTTTGGAGAGTGTTTACCCCACAACCGTACCTGTTGCACAGGAAGAAATTCCGCTGTTCTCCTATACATCCGGCTCCCAAATCGCACCTGCAATCAAGCACAGTAAGCCGAAGGTGCTGATTCCCGTATTCCCCGGCACGAACTGTGAATACGATTCGGCACGGGCGGTTATGGCTGCCGGTGGCGAGGCGGAAATTGTGGTAATCCGCAATTTGACTGCTGACGATGTTGCACGAAGCATAGAAAGCGTTGCTGCAAAAATTGCAGAAAGCCAAATGATTTTCATTCCCGGTGGCTTCTCCGGCGGTGAT
>JAZNGK010000106.1:0-2828 GCA_045576395.1 Faecousia sp.
CACATTGAAAATGTGAAAGCAAATATGCTCAAGGAGATGTAATTATGGGAATGACCATCGCACAGAAAATTATAGCCGCCCACAAGCTGGACGGAGATATGACAACGGGCAGTCAGGTTGCCCTGCGGATTGACCAAACACTGACCCAAGATGCCACCGGCACGATGGCGTATTTGGAGCTGGAAACCATGGGTATTGACCGCGTGAAAACGGAGCTGAGCGTTGCCTATGTAGACCACAATACCTTGCAATCCGGCTTTGAAAATGCCGATGATCACCGCTATTTGCAGACGGTTGCCGCGAAGTACGGTGTGTATTTCTCCCGTCCCGGCAACGGCATTTGCCACCAAGTCCATTTGGAGCGCTTCGGTAAGCCGGGTAAGACCCTCATCGGCTCGGATAGCCATACGCCTACCGGCGGCGGGATCGGTATGCTGGCATTCGGCGCAGGCGGCTTGGATGTGGCGGTTGCCATGGGTGGCGGTGCCTACTATATCAATATGCCCAAGATGTTCAAGGTGGAGCTGACAGGAAAACTAAATCCCTATGTAACCGCCAAGGATGTGAGCCTGGAGCTGTTGCGGATTCTGTCCGTAAAGGGCGGTGTCGGTGCGATTATTGAATGGGGTGGTGAGGGTGTGAAGACCTTGTCCGTTCCCGAGCGTGCCACCATTACCAATATGGGTACCGAGCTGGGTGCGACCACATCTATTTTTCCCTCGGACGAAACCACGCGCAAATTCTTAAAAGCACAGGGCAGAGAGGAAGATTATATTCCGCTGTGCAGTGATGCGGATGCGGTCTATGACCGGATTATTCCCATTGATTTGTCTACATTAAAGCCGATGATTGCCTGTCCCCATAGTCCTGACAATGTGGTAAGTGTGGAATCGATTGCCGGCACAAAGGTCGACCAAGTGTGTATCGGCTCTTGCACCAATTCCTCTTTGTACGATATGCTAAAGGTAGCCGCTATGCTCAAGGGCAAGACCGTTCACCCCAATGTGAGCCTGTCTATCTCTCCCGGTTCCAAACAGGTGCTTAGAATGTTGTCCGACTGTGGTGCATTGAGTGATATTTTAGCAAGTGGCGCAAGGGTGCTGGAGTGTGCCTGCGGTCCTTGTATCGGTATGGGCTTCTCTCCCAATTCTGCCGGCGTGAGCCTGCGTACCTTCAACCGAAATTTTTTGGGTCGTAGCGGCACAAAGGACGGGCAGGTCTATCTCGTATCTCCGGAAACCGCTGTGGCGGCGGCACTTGCCGGTGTGATTGCAGACCCCACTGCTTTGGAGCCTATGGCGCCTGTGGTGATGCCGGAAAGCTTTACCATTGACGATTCTGCGGTGCTTGCACCTTTAAGCCCCGAAAAAGCAAAGAATGCCGAGGTGCTTCGCGGACCGAACATCAAGGAATTCCCCAAGAGCAAGCCTTTTACAGATACCTTAAACGCAGAGCTGGTGCTTAAGGTAGGCGATAATATCACCACCGACCATATTATGCCTGCCGGTGCAAAGATTTTGCCTTATCGTTCCAATATCCCGTTTTTGTCCCAATTCTGCTTCCAAGTCTGCGACACGACCTTTGCAGACCGCGCAAAGGCTGTGGGCGATGGCGTGATTGTCGGTGGCAGTAACTATGGACAAGGCTCTTCTCGCGAACACGCGGCATTGGTGCCGATGTATTTGGGTATTCGTTGCGTAATTGCCAAGAGCTTTGCCAGAATTCATATTGCCAACCTTATTAACGCAGGTATTCTGCCACTGACCTTCCAAGATCCGTCGGATTATGATGCACTGGAGCAGGGCAGTAAGCTGACCTTCCAAAACCTAAAAGAGGGAATCAAAACCGGTACTGTGCGAATGACCGATGAAACCACCGGCAGAGAAATTGTTCTGCAAGGTGAATTTACAGCCCGTCAACAGCAAATTTTGTTGTGTGGCGGTTTGCTGAACTACACAAAGGAGAATAGCTGATATGGAACATATTGAAAAAGCACTTACCCACTTCCAAGCCATTTTGGAGGACCAATTTAAGCGGCTGGAAACGATGGAAAAGCCCAGAAAAAACTATGCCGCTATGGATAAAATTACCATCGGCGTCTGCCCGGGCGACGGCATCGGACCGATTATCACCAACCAAGCGGCGCGTATTTTGGCGCACCTGCTGAAGGACGAAATCGATGCAGGCAAGGTGGAAATCAAAAATATTGAAGGTTTGACGATTGAAAATCGCTTGGAAAAGAATCAGGCTGTGCCTGCGGATGTGCTGGCAGAGATTAAGACCTGCGATGTGCTTTTGAAAGGACCGACCACCACACCCAACGGTGGCACGATGGAAAGCGCGAATGTAACGTTGCGTCGAGAGCTGGATTTGTACGCCAATGTGCGCCCTGTGTCCGTTCCCGAACAGGGCATTGATTGGATGTTCTATCGCGAAAACACCGAGGGTGAGTATGTTTTGGGCAGTCGTGGCATTGATTTGCCCGGTATGGCGGTGGACTTTAAGGTAACCACTGATGCCGGCACCAAGCGGATTGCGCGTGCCGCATTTGACTATGCCAAGCAGAACGGCAAGACTAAGGTAACTGTGGTTACCAAAGCCAACATTATGAAGAAGACTGACGGTAAATTCTCTGACCTCTGCAAAGAGGTTGCCGCAGAGTACCCCGGCATTGAGACCGAGGAGTACTATATCGATATTATGACTGCCAAGCTGTTGGATACGCGTGTTCGCGACCAATTCCAAGTGTTTGTTATGCCCAATCTGTACGGTGATATTATCACCGACGAGGCGGCACAAATCCAAGGTGGCGTTGGCTTGGCAGGTAG
>JAZNGK010000107.1:0-16319 GCA_045576395.1 Faecousia sp.
TGGAAGGCTTGGAGGCGGTTCGCAAGCGCCCCGGTATGTATATCGGCTCGACATCGTCCAGCGGTCTGCACCATTTGGTGTATGAAATTGTGGACAACTCCATCGACGAGGCGTTGGCAGGCTACTGTAACCACATCACCGTTACCATTAACCCCGGTAACTCCATTACCGTTACCGATGACGGTCGCGGTATCCCCGTAGACATTCAGCCACAGACAGGGAAGCCTGCGCTGGAAGTGGTCTTTACCGTTCTGCACGCAGGCGGTAAGTTTGGCGGTGGCGGTTATAAGGTGTCCGGCGGTCTGCATGGTGTGGGCGCGTCGGTGGTAAATGCGCTGTCTGAGAGCTTAACTGCGCGTGTTTACAAAAACGGCAACATCTATGAAATGAAATTCTCCCGCGGACACATTACGCAGGAAATGAAAATCGTCGGCACGACCGACAAGAACGGCACCGAGGTTACCTTCCAGCCCGACCCCGAGATGTTCGACACCTTGGTGTACGATTACGAGGTGCTCCACTCCCGTATGCGTGAAGAGGCGTTTTTGAACGCAGGTCTTTCCATCACCATTACCGATGCGCGTGAGGACGAGGTGAAGTCCGAAACCATGTGCTACGAGGGCGGTATTCGGGAGTTTGCAACCTGGACCAACCGCCATAAAAATGTGGTGCACAACGATGTGATTTATATGCAGGGCACCAAGGGTGATGCCTCTGCGGAAATTGCTGTGCAGTATAACGACGGCTATGCCGAAAATCTGTTGTCCTTTGCCAACGATGTGCGTACACCCGAGGGTGGTATGCATGAAACGGGCTTTAAGACTGCGTTGACCCGTGTGCTGAATGCTTACGGTATGAAAAACGGCATCATCAAGGGTGATGATAAGGTCAGCGGTGAGGATTGCCGTGAGGGTATCACCGCCATTATCTCCGTTAAGCTGACCGATGCGCAATTTGAAGGACAGACCAAGGCAAAGCTGGGCAACGCCTACATTCGTACCTTGGTGGAGGCTGTGGTGGGCGACCAGCTGGCGACCTACTTTGAGGAGCACCCCCAGACTGCAAAAATTATCCTTGAGAAGGCGATGATGGCCAACAGAGCCAGAGAAGCCGCCCGAAAGGCACGCGAATCCATTCGACGGAAAACGGGCCTGGAATCGGGTCAAATGCCCGACAAGCTGCAAGACTGCAACGAACGCGACCCCAGCTTGTGTGAAATTTACATCGTCGAGGGCGACTCCGCGGCAGGCTCTGCCATTCAAGGACGGGATTCCCGTTTCCAGGCCATTCTTGCCATGTGGGGTAAGATGCTGAATGTGGAAAAGGCAAGAGCCGATAAAATCTACGGCAACGACAAGCTGTATCCGCTGATTGTGGCATTGGGCGCCGGCATCGGTGAGGAATTTGACATTGAAAAGCTTCGCTATCACAAGGTTGTGATTATGGCCGATGCCGATGTGGACGGCGCGCATATCCGTACGCTTCTGCTGACATTCTTCTTCCGTTATATGCGTCCTCTGATTGAAAACGGCCATGTATATTCTGCTGTGCCACCGCTTTACAAGCTCAAACGGGGCAAGACCGAGCGCGTTGCCTACTCCGATGAAGAACGCGATGCGATATCGCTCGAAATGCGTGGCGAGAGCAATGCAAAGGTGGACATCAGCCGCTTTAAGGGCTTGGGTGAAATGGACCCCCATGAGCTGTGGGAGACTACAATGGACCCCGAAAAGCGTACGCTACGGAGAATTACGCTGGAAGATGCCCAGCGCGCAGACGAGATTTTCACGATTTTGATGGGCGAGGCCGTCGAGCCGCGTAAGGAATGGATTGAACGCAACGCCCGTTATGCCGTTAATATTGATATTTAAGGAGGTGGCGCATTTTGGCACATAACAGAAGCTATAAACCCGAGGATATTTTATTCCCCGACCAGATAATCACCGAGGCACATCTGGAAGATGAAATGGAGAAATCCTATATTGAGTACGCGATGTCGGTCATTGTGGGCAGAGCCCTACCCGATGTGCGTGATGGCTTGAAGCCTGTTCACCGTCGGATTCTCTACACAATGTACGAAAGTGGGCTGACCTCCGACAAGCCGTTTAAGAAATCCGCCACCTGTGTGGGTGATGTGCTGGGTAAGTACCACCCCCACGGTGATGGCTCGGTTTACGACGCGATGGTGCGTCTTGCGCAAAATTTCTCTATGCGCTATCTGTTGGTTGACGGACACGGCAACTTCGGTGATGTTGACGGCAACCCCCCTGCGGCTTACCGTTACACCGAGGCGAGAATGTCCAAGCTGTCCAATGAGATGCTACGCGATATTGACAAGGAAACGGTCAATTGGGATCCCAACTTTGACGAATCCCGTAAAGAGCCGAGAGTACTCCCCAGCCGTTTCCCCAACCTGCTGGTCAACGGCTCGTCGGGTATTGCGGTCGGTATGGCTACCAACATTCCGCCCCACAACCTCACCGAGGTAATCAACGCCTGCGTGTGTGTGCTGGACGACCCTGAGGCGACCGCAGTTGACTTGATGGAGCATATCACAGGCCCCGACTTCCCCACAGGCGGGATCATTATGGGCAGAAGCGGAATTCGTGCCGCGTATGCGACAGGTCGTGGCAAGGTGGTCGTTCGCGCCAAGACGGAGTTTGAGGAATTCAACAAGGACAGGGTGCGCATTATCGTCAATGAGCTGCCCTACCAAGTGAATAAAAAGATGCTCATTAAGTCCATAGCCGACCAGGTGAAGGACAAGCGATTAGAGGGCATTTCCGACCTGCGTGATGAATCCGACCGTAACGGCATGCGTATGGTTATCGAGCTGAAAAAGGACGCCAATCCCCAGGTGGTGCTGAATAATCTGTTCAAGCAGACCTCTTTGCAAAGCAGCTTCGGCATCATTATGCTTGCGCTGGTGGACGACCAAAAACAGCCGAGAATTCTGTCTTTGCGCCAGATTATCGACGAATATCTCGCCTTCCAAATGGAGGTTTTGACCCGTCGTACGGAATACGACCTCAAAAAAGCGCGAGAGCGCGCCCATTTGCTCGAAGGCCTGCTGATTGCGCAGGATAATATCGACGAGGTGATTCGGATTATCCGTTCCGCCTACGACGATGCTAAGGAAAAGCTGTGCGCGCGCTTCGGCCTGGACGATGTGCAGGCGCAGGCGATTTTGGATATGCGACTGAAAGCCTTGCAAGGGCTCGACAGAGAGAAGCTCCAAACCGAGTACAACGAATTGCAGGAACGGATTGCCTACTTCGAGGAACTGCTTGCCAATAAGGAGAAATTGCAGGCGGTTCTGCGTGAAGAGCTGATTGCCATTCGGGATAAATTCGGTGATGAACGCAAGACGGAAATCCAGGAGATTGAGGACGAAATTGACATTGAGGACTTGATTGAGGAGGAAACCTGCGCCTTCACCATTTCCAAGCAGGGCTATGTGAAGCGTATGCCTGTGGATATTTACCGCACGCAAAGCCGTGGCGGTCGTGGCGTGAATGCGCAGAACCTCAAGGAAGAGGACTATGTCAAGAGTCTGTATGTCGCGTCTACGCATGACCATCTGCTGTTCTTTACCGATAAGGGTCGTGTCCACCACCGCAAGGGCTATCAAATCCCCGAGGCAGGTCGTACCGCGCGCGGTACGGCTATGGTGAACATTCTTCCCCTGGAACAGGGCGAGAGTGTTACCGCAACGGTGATTACACGCGAATTCGATGAAAATGAGTATCTGATGATGGTTACCCAAAAGGGAACAGTCAAGCGGATTCCGTTTATTGCGCTCAACACCCGTCGGAAAACGGGTATCCGTGCCATTACCTTGGACGAGGGCGACCAGCTCATCAATGTCATTCGTACTACAGGCGACGACAATATCATCCTGGCAACGCGTGAGGGTATGGCAATCTGCTTTAATGAGAACGATGTGCGCCCGATGGGTCGTGATGCCTGCGGTGTGCGCGGTATTCAGCTGACGGGTGATGACTATGTCATCGGCGCAGAGAAGGTAGAGGAGGGCAAGACCCTGCTGACCGTTACCGAGCATGGCTTCGGCAAGCGCACAGAGCTGATTGAATATCTGCGTACGGGCCCCAACGGTGAGAAGATTCCCCAATCGCGTGGCGGTAAGGGTCTGAAAAACTACAACATCACCGCCAAGACGGGCTGTGTGGCAGGTTGCTGTACGGTTGCGGAAACAGACGATGTGATGCTGATTGAAAATGGCGGTGTGATTATCCGCGTAAAGGCATCGGGCATTAACATTTACAAGCGCGATGTGCAGGGCGTGATTGTGATGCGCATTGAAGAGGGCAATCAGCTGGTGGCAATTCAGCGCGTGGAAGCTGAGGAAGAAGCGGAATGAAGACCGTAACACTCTATACCGACGGTGCCTGCTCCGGCAATCCCGGTCCCGGGGGCTGGGGTGCGATTTTGGAATATCAGGGCACCGAAAAGGAGCTGTCGGGCGGTGAGGAAAGCACAACCAATAACCGCATGGAGCTGACCGCGGTGATTGCAGGACTTTCGGCGCTTAAGGAGCCTTGCATCGTGGAGCTGTACTCGGATTCCAAGTATGTCATTGACGGGCTTTCCAAGGGCTGGGCAGAGAGCTGGCAGAAAAACGGCTGGAAAAAAGCAGACAAAAAGCCGGCGCTCAATGCAGACCTTTGGGAAACGCTGTTGGCATTGACCCGTAAGCATCAAATGCGCTATCATTGGGTCAAGGGCCATGCCGACAATCCCAAAAATAACCGCTGTGATGCCCTGGCAGTCGCCCAATACAAGGGGGTCTAGGATGTATTTATCCATTGGTAATGATATGGCGGTGCGTGAAACCGCCATTATCGGCATTTTCGATATGGACAACACCTCCACCTCGAAACGCACAAGGGAATTCCTAAACCGCGCGGAAAAGGCCGGCGAGGTTGTGCCCTGTGATGATTTGCCGAAATCGTATGTGGTAACAGCGGAATACGGCTTTCATCGGGTCTACCTCACACCCTTTCATACAGCCACATTAGAAAAACGATTGAAATAAAAAAAGCACCTTGGTTTGATACCAAGGTGCTTTTTTTGCGCGCAGGGCAATTTCTCAATAAATTAAAATCTATCATACATACTTTGCTTTTCTTGGGAAATACTCACAGTAAAAGGCGGTGGATATATGGAAGTTTTCTCCTGTAATACGAAAATTATCTCCGGTGCTGGGGCAATTTGGGAGCTTTCCCGGCTGGGTGTGCAACGGCTTTTGGTGGTGGCTGACCCCTATTTTCGGGAAACTGACCTGCCGGACAAGCTGAAAAAAGCCGCAAACGCGGAAAAAACGGAATTTTTCTATGATGTGATACCCGACCCGACGGTGGAGCTGTCGGCAAAGGGCACAGCGCTTCTGCAACAGCTTCAGCCCGATACGGTGATTGCCCTGGGTGGCGGTAGCGCGATGGACTGCGCCAAGGCGATGGTGTTCTTTTCCGGACTGCCGATTCGTCTTGTTGCCATTCCCACCACTTCCGGCTCCGGATCGGAGGTAACGGATTTTGCGGTGCTCACGCATAACGGCACGAAACACCCCCTTGTTGACCCGTCCCTACAACCGTCGGTGGCAATTTTGGACAGCAATCTGTTGGAAACACTGCCGAAGGGCTTGATTGCCGATGCAGGTTACGATATTGTCGCCCACGCGGTAGAGAGCTTCGTTGCAACGGGTGCAGGCGGAATCTCTCGCGCATTGGCGCGCGATGCCTTTTCCACCGCATACACAGCCCTGCCTGCTTCCTTTGCAGGCGCGGTGCAGGTGCGCGAACGGATTCATCTGGCGGCAACGATGGCAGGAATTGCGTTTTCGCAATCGGGTTTGGGTCTGTGCCACGCGATGTCCCATGTGCTCGGTGGGCAGTTCCATGTACCGCATGGCAGGCTCAATGCGATATTGCTTCCTGCGGTTGTGGAAGTCAATGCAAGCGCCAATGCGCACTATGCCGACCTTGCAAGGAGTGTGGGCCTGGGCGGTAGCGCCGATACGATAGCGGTACGGAATCTCAAAAACGCGCTTGTCCGTTTGCGGAAGGAATTGCACCTGCCTGCAACCTTGGCGCAGGCAGGCGTCCGACCGCAGGCGGTGAAAGAAAAGCAGGCGCAATTGGTGGACGCGGTGCTTGCTGACCCCTGCTGTGCAACCAATCCAGCGCGACCCGACAGCGATACGGTGCAACGGGTACTGCGGCAGGTGGTTGGATTTGGATAAATTGTTGAGTGTCGGCTTGGATGTGGGCACAACCACCACACAGCTGATTGTGTCCGAGCTGTGCGTGGAGAATCAAGGCAACGCCTTTTCTGTGCCACAGCTGGTGATTGGCGCGCGCAAGCTTTTGTACCAGAGCCCTGTGGTGTTCACACCGCTTCTGTCGGCAGATTTGGTCGACGGGGAACAGATTGCCCGTTGGGTTTCCACGCAGTACGCCTTGGCAGGAATTGCAAAAAACCAAGTGGATACGGGCGCGGTGATCATCACAGGCGAAACCTCGCGAAAGGAAAATGCCAACGAGGTGTTGCACCATTTGTCTGACTACGCAGGAGAGTTTGTGGTGGCAACGGCAGGACCCGATTTGGAGAGCATGCTGTCGGCAAAAGGGGCAGGCGCGGTGGATTTTTCCGCGCAAACGGGCAAAAGTGTTCTGCATATGGACATCGGTGGCGGTACGAGCAATCTGTCGTTTATCCGCGACGGAAAGATTATCCGCACAGGGTGTCTGAATGTGGGCGGTCGGCTGATAAAGCTAGACGAAAACGGGGCGATTTACTATCTTTCGCCCGTGTTAAACGGTCTTTGCGCGCTGTCGGTGGGACAAATTCTGACGCAGGCGCAAGGCAAAGCGGTGGCAGAAATGTTGGCGCAGGCGCTGGAGATGTGCGCAGGTCTGCGACCGAAAACCGACCTGTTAGACGCGCTCACCACCAAGGAAAATGTCAGTCAATGGCAAATTGAAACGCCTGAGGTGATTTCCTTTTCGGGTGGCGTTGCCGATTGCATAGAAACGGAAAAACCGCTGTTCGCTTTTGGAGATTTGGGGGATTTGCTGGGAAGCGCAATTCGCGACAGCAGGCTCTGTCAAGGCGCGTTTCGCTTGGGGGAACAGACCATTCGGGCAACGGTGATTGGTGCAGGCTGCCATAGCACGCGCCTATCCGGCTCGACGGTTTTTTATGACGGCGTAACGCTGCCGAAAAAGAATTTGCCGGTTGCGGTGCTTCCGACACCCGTAACGGTCGAGAGCGTTGAAAATGCGTATTTGGGGCAGGATGCCGATACGGTGGTGCTTGCGCTGGCGGGCTTTCCGTCGCCAAGCTATGCGCAGGTGCAGTCGCTTGCGAAGACGATTTTAGGCGGTAGCGGAAATCGGGAGCTGCTTGTGTGCGTGGAAACGGATATGGCAAAGGCGTTGGGGCACGCCATACGCCTGCTTCAGCCGGACAGACCCTGTCTGTGCATGGACAGCCTGCAGCTGCAAAATGAGAGCTTTTTGGATATTGGTATGCCCGTCGGTCCTGCCTTGCCGGTGGTGATTAAGACGCTCATCTTGTCAAATCATTGACAGGAATATGAAAGGAGTTTTTATGAAATTAAAAACCACTCTATTGGGAAAAACCTACACATTTCAAAGTGTCAAGGAGGTATTGGCAAAGGCCAACGAGGAAAAGACGGGAGACAGGCTGGCAGGTCTGGCTGCCGAAAATGCCCAGGAACGCGTGGCGGCAAAGGTGGTGCTGTCTGCGCTGACGCTGGGTGATTTGCGGGAGAATCCTGCCGTTGCCTATGAAACCGACGAGGTTACCCGTATTATTCAAGACGATGTAAACACCCCGACCTATGAAAAAATCCGCAATTGGACGGTGACGGAATTCCGCGAGTTTCTTCTCTCCGAAAGCACCACCGTCGATGACATTGCCAAGGTGCGTCGTGGTCTGACCTCGGAAATGGTGGCAGGCGTATGCAAGCTCATGAGCAATTTGGACTTGATTTACGCCGCCGCAAAAATGCCGGTTACCGCGCATTGTAATACCACCATCGGCCTGCCCGGCACGCTTTCGTGCCGTCTGCAACCCAACCACACCACCGACGACCCCGACGGCATCACCGCCTCTACCCTGGAGGGTCTTTCCTTTGGCGCAGGCGATGCGGTGATTGGACTGAACCCCGTAACCGATTCTCCTGAACAGGTGGGAAAGATTCTCCGTCGGTTTGATGAAATCAAGGCGCATTGGCAGATTCCCACGCAAATTTGTGTCCTTGCCCATGTAACCGCGCAGATGAAGGCGGTACGGGCAGGCGCGCCCTGTGATTTGATTTTCCAATCGATTGCAGGCAGTCAAAAGGGCAACGAGGCGTTCGGTTTTTCTGCGCAGACATTGCAGGACGCAAAAGATTTGCTTCTCACCGACGGCACAGCCGAAGGGCCGAATGTGATGTATTTTGAAACGGGACAGGGCTCGGAATTAAGCTCAAACGCCCACCACGATACCGACCAGGTAACCATGGAGGCGCGATGCTACGGCTTTGCCAAGCGGTTTTCTCCGTTCCTTGTCAATACGGTGGTTGGCTTTATCGGGCCGGAGTATCTCTACGATGCCAAGCAGGTAACGCGCGCCGGCCTGGAGGACCATTTTATGGGCAAGCTCACAGGCATTTCTATGGGCTGTGATTGCTGTTATACCAACCATATGAAGGCCGACCAAAACGACATTGAAAATCTTGCGACGCTCTTAACGGTTGCCGGCTGTAACTATTTTATGGGGATTCCCCACGGGGACGATATTATGCTCAATTATCAAACCACAGGCTTCCGCGATACGGTAGCGCTTCGGGAATTGACAGGCAAAACCGCGATTCCGGAATTTGACGCGTGGCTTCACAAAATGGGCTTTTTGGAAAACGGTCGGCTTACCAAAAAGGCCGGCGACGGCTCAAGTCTTTTGTTCTAAGTAGAGGCAAGGTGCCCCTGCTTTTGCAGGGACGGTAATGATATGAATTTGAATATAGGGAGCAAACCTTATGAATAAACAGGAACTATCCGCATTGGTTGCGGAGCTTTTGGGACAGATGGAGCCTATGGTCAAGGGTAGTGATTACAAGCCTGCCAATCCCGGGCCACAGCCGATGTCTACCGATTATCAAGACGGGGATTTTGTGGAAGATGTAACGGCTTTGGACTTGCGAAAGCTGTATATGGTGGACAATCCGAAGGATGCGCCTGCCTATCGTCGTTTGAAGGAACGCACACCTGCCCGTTTGGGAAGCGGCAGAGCCGGTGCGCGGTATAAGACCTTGACAATGCTCCGTTTTCGTGCCGACCACGCCGCTGCGCAGGACGCGGTCTTCTCCTTACTACCCGACGATTTTGGGGAGAAAAACGGCCTTGTGTCTGTGCAGACGCGTTGCAAGGATAAGGACGAATATTTGACCCGTCCGGATTACGGCAGATGCTTCGACGAGGAGAATGCGAACAAAATCCGTTCTGCCATACAGGGTAAGCCCACCGTTCAGCTGGTCATTGGCGACGGGCTGTCTTCCGCCGCGATTTCTGCCAATGCGATGGACTGCGCGCAAGCCATTCGCGACGGCTTAAAGATGCGCGGAATTGAAATGGGAAAGGGCGTTTTTGTGAAATTCTGCCGTGTTGGCGCAGGCGATGCGGTGGGTGATATTACAGGGTGCGAGGTGGTATGCGTGCTGGTCGGAGAACGGCCGGGTCTTGTAACGGACAAGAGTATGTCTGCCTATATCACCTATAAGCCTCATACCGGTGTGTCGGAATCCAGCCGAACGGTGGTTTCCAATATCCACGCGCAGGGCACGCCGGCTGTGGAAGCAGGCGCGTATGTTTCGGAGCTGATTGAAACGATTCTTAAGAAGAAGGTGTCGGGCGTGGGGCTGCATTTGGAGGCGAATCTATGATACCTGTGCAGATTTTGGCGGTGCGCTATTTGGCAAGCGCCACCGATAGCCTGTGTCGGCAGCTGGGCGCACCCGAAGGGTATCCCTGTTTGGGGCTGATTACCACCGACTGCGACGATGCCACCTATATCGCATTGGACGAGGCGACCAAATCCGCTCAGGTGCAGGTGTGCTTTGGGCAGAGCTTTTATGCCGGCGCGTCCAATGCGTCGACCCCCTATGCCGGTGAGGTGCTGGGGATTCTCTGCGGAACCACGCCCGGTGCGGTGCGAAGCGGTATGGACGCGGTTGTGGGCGCTCTGCAGCGAATCGGCTTTGAGCAGGCAGGCGATGTGCCGTATTTGGCGTATACGGTCAGTAGCTGCGGTAGTTTTCTGGCAAGCGAAGCAGGCGTGCAGGAGGGTAGCGCCCTGGCGTACTTGATTGCACCGCCGCTTGAGAGTATGTATGCGCTCGACTTTGCGTTAAAATCTGCGGATGTTGCGTTATGTAAACTGTACGCGCCGCCCAGCCCCACCAATTTTGGCGGTGGCTTGCTGACGGGAACACAGTCTGCCTGTAATGCGGCATGCAACGCCTTTGCCCAAGCCGTTGCAGAAGTCGCCCACCAACCGAAATAATCGGCACGGTATCGACCGTTTGCATCATTGCGAGGATAGAAAGGAGTTTTATGGAATTAGATAAGGATTTACAAGCGCGGCAGATGGCGCGCGATTTGGTGCGACAGGCAGAGCGCGCGCAAAAGCTGCTGGCGCAAATGCCCCAAAAAGCCTTAGATGCCATCGTGCAGGCAGTCGGAAAGGCGTTTGCTTCCGCCTCGGCAGAGCTGGCGGAAATGGCGGTTCGGGAAACCGGCTTTGGCAATGTTGCCGATAAAATTACGAAAAATGAATTTGCATCTACGCGTGTTTTGTCGGCTGTGGAGCATATGACCTGCGTGGGTGTATTAAATGAGAAGACCGGGGAAAAACTATGGGAAATCGGTGTGCCGGTGGGCGTAATTGCCGCCATCGTGCCGAGTACAAATCCCACATCTACGGTGTGTTATAAGGCTATCATTGCACTCAAGTCCGGTAACAGCATCGTCTTTTCGCCTCACCCCAAGGCAATTGCCTGTACACTGCGCGCGGCAGAGATTGTGGCAAAGGCGGCAGAGTCTGCCGGTGCGCCAAAGGGTGCGGTTGCGTGCTTAAGCATTCCGTCTATGGCAGGCTGTAAGGAGCTGATGGAGGCGGAGGAAACGCGCTTGATTCTTGCCACAGGCGGTCCTGCTATGGTAAAAGCCGCGTATTCTTCCGGCAAGCCGGCTATCGGTGTGGGCGCAGGCAACGGGCCGGTTTATATCCACAATTCGGCAGATGTGGAAAAGGCGCTCGGCTGTATTTTGCAGTCGAAAACCTTCGATTACGGTACGGTCTGCGCCTCGGAGCAGAGCATCATTGTCGAGGCGGAAATGGAGCAAAAGGTGAAGGAAATCGCATCGCGCATGGGCTTTTTCTTTATGGACAAGACCCAGGCAGGTCTGCTTGCCAAGCTCCTGTTTAAGCCGAACGGCACATTAAGTCCCGATATTGTGGGAAAATCCGCAACCATGCTCGCGGAAAAGGCAGGCTTTTGTGTACCCGAAACGACCAAGGTGCTGGTGGCAAGGGAACAGGAGGCAGGTCCCACCCGTCCGTATTCTATGGAAAAGCTCTGTCCTGTGCTGGCATTTTTCGTGATGGAGAGTGAGGACGCGGTGCTTCAAAAGGCTATTGAGGTGCTGATTCACGAAGGTAGCGGACACACCTTTGCGATGCACGCGGAGGATAGCGCTGTCATACGGAAATTTGCCTTGCAGATTCCCGTATCGCGGTTTTTGGTCAATACACCTGCGGCCTTGGGCGGCATCGGTGCAACCACCGCGCTCTTTCCTGCGCTTACCCTGGGCTGTGGTGCGGTGGGTGGCAGCTCGTCTTCCAATAACATTTCCCCTATGGACTTAATCAACATCCGTCGGGTGGCGTGGGGTACGGCAGAGCCGAAAAAAACGCCTGCGGAGGACAGCTTGATTGAACAGCTAACGGCAAAAATTTTGGAACGATTAAAATAAAGGAGTTAGGATTATGAACACAAATTCTCTGGGAATGATTGAAACAAAAGGCTTGGTTGGGGCGATTGAGGCGGCGGATGCGATGGTAAAATCCGCCAATGTGCAGCTGGTCGGCAAGGAACAGGTCGGCGGCGGTTTGGTAACCGTTATGGTGCGCGGTGATGTGGGCGCTGTCAAGGCGGCAACCGATGCCGGCGCGGCGGCGGCGGAAAAGGTGGGCGAGTTGGTTTCCGTCCATGTAATTGCCCGTCCCCACACCGAGGTGGACAACATTCTGCCTAAGGGCAAGCTCAGCCAGACACCGCCTGCAACGAAATAATGCTCTATACCAAAGAGGCTGTCTGCGATAATATACGAAATCGCGACGGCAAACGGGTTTTTTATCTGGGAAAGGGCGACCAGCTGACCAGCGATGCGCGCGATTTTCTAAACCGCGAACGCATTGAAATCCTGCCGGCAAGCCAGGCAAGACCTGCGCGCTACCGCTTGCTGAACGGTGGCTATATGGAGGAAAAGCCGGAGGATATGACCCACCTGAACGGGGATATTCTGGTATCGAAAACGCATCCGCGGATTGCGCTTCGCGGGGCGGTGGATACCTTGGAGGCGGAGCTGCTGCTGTGCTGCGCGTGCGCAACGGGCAATATCCGTACCCAGCTGGAGGAGGCGCTTGCCTATGCGAGATTGCTCCTTCGCAACGAGGTGCTTGACGAGCCTGTGGGAGCGCTTGTCTTGGGCGGTATGGATGCAGAGGCTCTGCGTGCGCGCAGTCATCGTCCACAGGAATTTTACGGTGTGCCGCATTTTATGCCAATGCCTGCCGACGGACAACTGCTGTTACAGGTCAATCGCGCCCGTTGTATGGCGCGCGCAGCGGAATTGCAGGCGGTGCGTGCCTTTGGGAGCAGTCGCGGGGATATGATTCAAGCCTTTAACCGCCTGAGTAGCTTTTTGTATTTGATTATGATACAGCTCAAAGCGCAGAGTAATTGACCATGGCTGTGATTATGAAAATTTCTTACCGAAAGTAGTGTGAGAATGTGGATTATGTTAACCTAGCAGACCAAATTATCAAACGGATTTTTGTGGAGCTGGAAGCCTCGGGCCGTCATGTCCATGTAACAAAAGAGCAGGCGCTTACCCTGTTCGGCCACCCCCTAACCCCCAAACGGGAGCTGTCGCAACCGGGGCAGTACCTTGCCAATGAGCGCGTTTGCGTCATTGGTCCAAAGGGGGAGTTTGCCAATGTGGCGGTGTTGGGTCCGGAACGGCAGGATGCACAGGTGGAGCTGTCTATGACCGATGCAAGGACCTTGGGAATCTCTGCGCCTGTCCGTCTGTCGGGAGATATTCAAAATACACCCGGCGCAACCTTGCGTGGCGAAAAGGGGACGGTTTGCCTGCCTTGCGGTGTGATAGTTGCCCGTCGGCATATCCACATCACACCGGAGGATGCCGAAAAAATGGGCGTTACGGACAAGCAGGTGGTCTGCTTGCAGACCTTTACCGACAGACCCGTAACCTTTGCTGATGTGGTGGTGCGTGTGAGTCCGAGCTTTGAAACCTATGTGCATTTGGATTATGACGAGGCCAACGCCTGCGGTTTTCGAGCCGGTGATTTGGGGAGGATTTTACCATGCGAGCGCTCTTGATTGGGGAGAAACCCGTTTGCGATTTGGGCTTTACCTACGAAAGCAATCCGCCCTACGATGCGGCTGTGATTGGGTCGCTCACCTTGGGACAGGCGCTGTTTTTTGCAAATGAGCAGGCGCTTTCGATGCTGGCTGACGGCAAGAGCGTGATTTGCTATACCCCGGGCTTTCCGCAAGCGACGAAGAACAGGGCGTTGGGCGCGGCGCTTGCGTCAAGTCGACGGAATATGAAGGCGCTGGGCATTGTGTTTACCGACGGTGGACAAAAACGGCTCATCACCGCCCAGGAGGCAAGGGCGTTGCGGCAGGCAGGCAAAGCGCCTGCCCCCGGCGCGGTACTCACGCCCTTAGCCAAGGAGATAATGGAGGGAACAGATTGAAAATCGGAACAGTAACAGGGTCTGTTTGGTCCACCCGTAAGGCACAATGCCTGCAAGGACAGACTTTTTTGGTGGTGGACACCATGCGCGGACCTGTGGTGGCGGCAGACCAGGTGGGCGCCGGCAAGGGGGACAAGGTGCTTTTGGTAACCGGTACGGTCGCCAGCAAATTCTGTATGGAAGCGCCCATAGATGCCGCGGTGGTTGCGATTATTGATTCGGAGGAACGAAATGTCAATTCATGAAATCCTAATTGTGATTATGGGCGTTTTTGCGGCATTGGGCGCTCTTGACCGTATTTTTGGCAACCGCTTGGGCTTGGGACACCCCTTTGAGGAGGGCATCCTGGCGATGGGCACGCTGGCGCTTGCCATGCTGGGAATTATCTCGCTTGCACCGGTGCTGGCGCGCTTGCTCAATCCGGTGGTGGTGCCGGTATATCGGTTTTTAGGGGCAGACCCAGCTATGTTTGCAGGTACGATTTTGGCGTGTGATATGGGTGGCGGTGTGCTGGCGCAGCAGATGTCCACCGACCCAAATTCCGCGCTGCTTGGCGGTGTGCTTTGCGGTAGTATGTTGGGTGCTACCATTGTCTTCACCATTCCCGTTGCGATGGGGATTTTGAAGGAAGCAGACCGTCCGGCTATGGCAAAGGGGATTCTTGCAGGCATTGTTACCATTCCTGTGGGTCTGCTGGTAGGCGGTTTGGTGGCAGGCTTTCCGCTTGGTATGGTGTTACGGAATTTGATTCCGATTGTTCTAATCGGTGCGTTGATTGCGCTGGGGCTGATTTTTGCGGAAAAGGGTATGATTCGTGGCTTCGGCATCTTCGGAAAAGGCGTGATTATCGTTATCACTATCGGCCTGGGCGCTGCAATTGTGGAAGAGCTGACGGGCTTTACGGTCATTCGCGGTATGGCACCGCTAAGCGAGGGCTTTGCAACGGTGGGTGCGATTGCAATTGTGCTTGCCGGTGCGTTTCCGCTGGTGCATGTGATTACCAAGGTGCTCCGCAAGCCGCTTATGAAGCTCGGAAATTACTTGAAAATCAACGATGTTTCTGCCGGTGGCTTGATTGCGACACTTGCCAATTCCGTCGCAACCTTTGAACGGGTGAAGGATATGGACGACCGCGGTAAGGTGGTCAATATTGCGTTTGCGGTGAGTGCGGCATTTGTGTTTGGCGACCATATGGGTTTTACCGCAGGCTTTGCGCCCACGATGCTGCCGGCTATGATTGCCGGCAAGCTGGCAGGCGGTGTTACGGCGGTTGCCGTCGCTTTGCTCCTGACAAAAAAACAAAAAAGGACGATTGTATGAATCGTCCTTTATGATGCATGGGCGGATGTTTTCATCCGCCCATGTGTATTGTTATCTGTGTTTGCCGAGGAAGAACAGCGCCAGGGTGCCGGGTCCGGAGTGGGAGCCAATTACCGCGCCGACATAGTAAATCAGCACGTTTTTAACGCCGTATTGCGCCTTGACCAGCGACTCCAGATATTGGGCATCTTCCATACAATCACCGTGGCAGATGAAGACGGTTTCGTTCTCGTCGGGCATTCCCAGCTCACCCATTTTCTTTGCCAGCGCCTCAATAGCTGCCTTTCTGCCACGCGTTTTGGAAACATTGATGAGGTGTCCTTCGTCGTCCATATGGAGCACAGGCTTGATGTTCAGCATCGTGCCAACTAAGGCGGTGGTCGCGCTGATACGCCCGCCCCGTTTCAGGTACATCAAATCGTCCACAGTAAACCAATGGCACAGGTTTTGTTTGTGGCTTTCACACCATTCGGTCAATTCGTCCAGCGACAGACCCTCGTCGCGCTTTTGACAGGCATAATACACAAACAAACCCTGCCCTAAGGATGCGCACAGGGTATCCACAACGCGGACAGTCCGTTCGGGATACCGTTCGGAAAGCTCGCTTGCGGCAATCACAGCCGACTGATAGGTGGTCGACAGACCCGAGGAAAACGCCAGCACCAGCGCATCCTCACCCGATTGCAAAATCGGCTCGATAACGGTTTCCCAGCCCTGGGGATTCACCGCGGAGGTGGTGGCAGCTTCACCGGCACGCAGGCCGTCAAACATCTCTTTCAGCCACGCCTCGGTGTAGGAGAATCGGGTTTCTCCCTTGAAATTTACACTTAGGGGAACAACGCTCAAATTCAATTCCGCGTACATCTGTTGGGGGAAATCGCAACAGGTGTCGGTAACAATACGGT
>JAZNGK010000108.1:0-6126 GCA_045576395.1 Faecousia sp.
CACGGGTCACCAAAAGAATGTAAAGGTGAAAGCCTTGCAGATAAATAGTTCGTGTTGATTGCGATGAGGGTCCACCTGTTCCCATCCCGAACACAGAAGTTAAGCTCATTTGCGCCGACAATACTTGGCGGGCGACTGCCCGGGAAGATAGGTAACGCGAACACAAAAACCTCCACTCGTAAGGGTGGAGGTTTTGCTATGTATGGGATGTGAACAGGCTCCACCTGTTTCCTGTTGCGGTGTCCGACGAATGTCCTCGGCGACAGAGCGCCTTCGTCCCTCACCGACCCCTGCCACTCGCTCAGGTCGCTGTGGAGTTGCAGTTCCACATGACAATGCACTCACAGAAAATTTCTTCTTAATTTTGAAAACAGAGTGCATCCAGAATAAAAATGGAGTGGCGCCGCTGACGCTGCGCCACTCCGCTTGAATTAAATATTATCTACATAGGGGTGTCTTTGTACTGTCCGCACAAATTAGAGCAGTTCATTACTTTGGGGGATTTTCCTGTTTTCAAAAAAGTATTGTAATTTTTTGTATTTGTGGTACAATATACAAAAGTATGTCATACGGTTGTATGACGATAATTTAGGAGGTATTCCCATGGCTGAGAGCAAGCAGTATATCACACAAATGCAGGATAATGGCTCTGTGCAGATTTCTGAGGATGTAATTGCGGCAATTGTCGCTCATGCTGCCGGTGAGGTAGAGGGTGTTGTCGGCTTAAATGTGAAGCCCGGTGCGGATATTGCCGAGCTGATTGGTAAGAAAAATTGGGGCAGAGGACTGAAAATTACCGTTTTGGATAATAATTCCGTATCCATTGATTGTAACTTGACTGTTTGCTATGGGCAAAATGTGGTTACGGTTGCGCAGGCGGCACAGGCGGCGATTACCAATGCTTTGGAATCTATGGCAGGCATTGATATTGCGGCAATCAATGTGAATGTGTGCGGTATCGTTCGTCAGTGAGGTACGCTGAATGACACGAGCCAACGCCAGAGAGCTGGCAGTACATTTGATTTATGCGCGGGAGTTTACCGGTGATGAGCCTGAAATGGTAATTGCCGTTCGATTGGAAAAGGCGTACTATAACAAGCTTTCTGCGGAAAATCCCGTATATGAGGAGCGCCCCAGCCATGCGCAAAGAGCGTATATTGACAGCGTGGTTTTGGGCGTTGCCAACCGTATCGAAGAGCTTAACGCAATAATCGGCAAGTATGCGATCGGTTGGGACATTTCCCGTATTTCCAAATTAACGCGTACTATTATGCAGTTGGCAATTTTCGAGATTCTGTATCTTGATGATGTGCCTACCGGTGTAGCGATTTCCGAAGCCGTTCGTATCGTAAAGCTGTATGACGGTGATGATGCCGGTGCGTTTGTCAACGGTATTTTAGGTAGCTTTGCAAGAAGTCTGTCTTCAGAGGTAGATGCATGAGTGTCATTGGCTTTGATACAAGTAATTATACCACCTCAATTGCCTGCTTTGACGGGCGCGACGGGGTGAACTGCTCTGCGCTTCTCCCTGTTCGAGAAGGTGAGTTGGGATTACGGCAAAGCGATGCGGTATTTCATCATACGAAAAGCCTGCCGGTGCTTTCCGGCAGGCTGTTTTCCCATATAGCGGCAGAGAATATTACGGCTGTTGGTGTCAGTACCCGTCCGAGGGCGGTAGATGGCAGTTATATGCCTTGCTTTATGGTTGGTTATGCCCACGCAAAACTCCTTGCAGATGCTTTGCATGTGCCTTTGGTGGAATGTTCGCATCAACAAGGTCATATAGCCGCATCCCTTTGGAGTGCAAACCGCTTGGATTTGATGGATATACCGCATCTTGCTTGGCATTTGTCAGGTGGTACGACGGAGCTGCTGCTCGTTGAGCCGGAGGGAAGAAGTGTGAAGTGTACCTGTATCGGTGGCACTTCGGACATCTCTGCCGGTCAGCTCATAGACCGTACAGGGCAGCTTTTAGACCTGCCGTTTCCGGCAGGAAAGCATTTGGATAAGTTATCACAGACTGCGATAAACACCGATGTGTTTCGCGTAAAATGTCCGGAATTTACATTCTCTCTTTCCGGCGTGCAGAATAAAGTATCGCAGTATTTTCAAATGCATCAGGATAAAGCCGAAACTGCGGCATTTGCTTTGCGGTGTGTAAGCTATGCTGTGCTGACTGCAACCCAAAATGCTCGGAAAGCATATCCTGAATTGCCGATTGTCTTCTCCGGCGGTGTGGCTTCCAATCAGCTGTTACGGCAATTGCTGGAACCCTTAAAACCTATCTTTGCAGAGCCGCAATATTCAACGGACAACGCCATGGGCGTGGCAGTATTAACCTATCGACATACGGAGAATGAAAATGTCCCAACAGATTCTGTCAATCACCCAAATAAATGAATATATTCGCTCGATAATGGACGGGGACACCCTGCTTGCATCGGTGGCTGTACGCGGAGAAATCAGCAACTATAAGGTTTATCCGTCAGGTCATCACTATTTCACCTTGAAGGATGCAGGCGGTGCGCTAAAGTGCGTAATGTTTCGTGGGAATGCAGCGCGTCTTCGTTTTCGACCCGACAATGGTATGCAGGTGCTTGCTATGGGTAAAATTTCCGTTTATCCGAGAGATGGCGCGTATCAGCTGTACTGTACCGCCCTCATTTTGGACGGTGTGGGGGATTTGTATGCCGCCTTTGAGCAGCTCAAAATCAAGCTTTCTGCACAGGGCCTGTTTGACGAGGCGCATAAAAAACAGCTACCGCAATACCCGAAAACGATTGGTATTGTTACAAGCTCGGCAGGTGCGGCTGTCCATGATATGTTGCGGATTTTGAATAAGCGCTATCCGCTTACACGCGTGCGTTTGTTACCTGTGCGTGTGCAGGGTGCAGAAGCGCCTGAAGAGATTGCTGCGGCAATTGACTATGCTAATCAATATCAGCTGGCTGACCTGCTGATTGTCGGTCGCGGTGGCGGATCAATTGAGGATTTGTGGGCATTTAATGATGAACGGGTTGCTTATGCTATCTATCGGTCTGTAATTCCTGTGATTTCCGCGGTAGGGCATGAGCCGGATGTAACGATTTCTGATTTTGTGGCGGATTTGCGTGCGGCAACTCCGTCCAATGCGGCGGAGCTGGCTGTGCCGGACCAAGATTCCTTGCGACAGACGCTGGATTCTATGTTAACTTCTATGGAAACCGCGCTCAAACGCCAGCTGAAAGCTTGTGCGCAGCAATTGCAAATGCTGTCGGCAAGTCCTGCGCTACAAAGTCCGGCTGTTTATTTGCAACAGCGCGGAAAAACCTTGGAATTGCTCCGCGGTCGTATGTTGCAAGCGCAAAACAAGGTTATATATCAACAGCATCAGCGCTATCTTACCTATGCGGCAAAGCTGGATGCGTTAAGCCCTCTGAAAGTACTCACACGCGGTTACGCGATGGTGCAAACAGGGGAGGGGAATGTTGTTCGTTCCGTAAAACAGGCTGTGGTAGGGGATTGCGTGCGGATCACCTTGCATGACGGCTCTGCGACAGCAACGGTTACCGATGTGGAGGAGAATGTATAATGTCTGAAAAAAAGCCAACCTTTGAACAAAATATGCAGCGCTTGGAGCAGATTGTACGGGCGATGGAACGGGGCGATGTACCTTTAGAGGAATCGCTAAAGCTGTTCCAAGAGGGCACGGAGCTGGTTCGTAGCTGTGGAAAATTGTTAGATGAAGCGCAGTTGCAGATAAAGAAAATTACCACAGGCCCGGACGGGGCGCCTGTGGAGGAGGCCTTTGATGCTGAACTTTAAGGAACAAAACCAAGTGTATGTGGATTATATCGAGCGTTATTTGGACACACAATGCTTTCAATATGCCGACCAACCGCAAAAGACCCTGTTTGAGGCGATGCGATACAGCCTTTTGGCAGGCGGCAAGCGGTTAAGACCCATATTTGTCTTTGATTTTTGCCGTATGTGTGGCGGTGATTGGCAATCTGCCGTGCCCTTTGCGGCGGCGGTTGAAATGATTCATACTTACAGCCTTATTCACGATGACCTACCCTGTATGGATAACGATGATTACCGTCGTGGCAGGCTCACCAACCACAAGGTTTACGGTGAGGCTACCGCGGTGCTTGCCGGTGATGCACTATTGACAGCCGCCTTTTCTTTTTTGGCAAACGCACCGTTTTCTGCGGAGATTCGGATTCGTGCCGTTTCGGTGCTGTCCGAATGTGCCGGTGAATTGGGTATGGTGGGCGGTCAAATTTTGGATATGCAAAGCGCGCAACGCCAATGCACAAAGCAAGAGGTGTTGGACATTCAAAGCCGAAAGACGGGTGCGCTGATTCGTGCCGCGTGTATGCTGGGCGTTTTGGCGGCCTGCGGTACGGACACACAGCTTGCCGATGCTGACGGCTTTGCGGAGCATTTAGGCTTGGCATTTCAAATTCGCGATGATATGCTGGATGTCATCGGCAACGAAAAAGAGCTTGGTAAGGCGGTTGGTATGGATTCCGATAAAAACACCTTTGTCCAATTGTACGGCTTGGAAATTTGCGACGAAATGGTCTGTAACCACACAGAACAGGCTGTTGCCTATTTGAATCGTTTTCAAAATACGGCATATATGCGTGAACTTGCGCAATATCTAACCGCGCGTACCAAATAAAATTGCGCCTGCTCAAATGAGCAGGCGCTTCGCTTTTACATATCAAACGAAGGGTTCATTGCGTAAACATTTTTCTGATTCAGTTTTTCACGAAGCAGCTGCAAAGCCTCGCCGAATCTTTGGAAGTGAACAACTTCTCTTTCTCGCAGGAACTTAATCACATTGTTGACATCGGGGTCATCCGATAGCCGCAGAATATTATCATAGGTTACACGCGCTTTCTGTTCTGCTGCAACTGTGTAAGAATAACGAGGCCCAAAAACCCAGTATTTATGCGGGTTTTCGGGATCGGCATTTTTGGGTAGCTGCAACCTCATAAGTGCAACATATCAAAAATTCCAGTGTATTTCGATGGGAACGTAGTTTGTTTTTGGAATTCTCTTGCCTACGGAAATGTAGTCAATAAGGATTTCCACCATCTCTCTGGTGAGCTGTTTGAGGTTTGTATAACGCCCGATGATCTCTCTGCGGTTGTCGCCGACTTCAATTTTTACCTCGATCTCTTCAATCTGTTTACGTCCGTCCGAAATGAGTTTTTCAAGGCGGTCACGGTCAGCAATAAAGTCTTTTGACATCTCTGTATAATCAGCCCCGCTGATCAATCCCTTGACTTTATCCATATACAGTTCCCGAATACCCTTGGACAGTTCCGCAACACGCTTTTCGTAGGTGCCAATGTTTTTAATGATACTGTCTTTCTGCGCTTGAAGGTTGTTACAGAACTCGATCTTCCGTTCCAAGTCGTCCTTGTTCAAATACTCCTTTGAAAGGCGGTTCAGCTCGTCAATGACCATCTGCTCCAATTTGTCAACCGAGATGAAGGAGCCGATGCAGGCATCCTTCGCCACGTGACGGTTGGAGCACTGAAGATAGTGCTTGCCTCGATTTTTAGAGGAGCGCATCACATATCCGCAGTTGGCACAGCGAGCCTTCCTTGCAAACAGACCGATGGTGCCAACGTCAAAAGGTTTTGCACGTTCCTTTATCATCTTTTGCACCCTGTCCCAAAGCTCACGGTCGATGATGGGTTCGTGAGTACCCTCAACAATGTACCATTGGCTTTTAGGGCGTGGCTTGTTCTGCTTGGTCTTGTAGGAAATACTGCCGTACTTGCCCTGTACCATATTGCCGATGTAGATCTCGTTGACCAGCATATCGGAAATCGCAAAGTATTTCCAAAGGGTGCTGTTCTTGGCGGTAGGCTGTTTGTAGCGCAAACCCTTAAGACGCTTGTATTCGGTTGGATTGGGAATGCCCCTGTCATTGAGCATACGGGCAATTGCGGTCTTACCGTAGCCCTGGGAAAAGAGGGTAAACACCTCGCGAACCACAGCAGCGGCTTCCTCGTCGATGATCAGATGCCCCTTTTGGTCGGGGTCTTTTTTGTACCCGTAAAGGGCAAAGGCACCGATGTGGAATCCGTTTTCCCGTCTGTTTTTCAGAACACTGCGGATGTTGTC
>JAZNGK010000109.1:0-2112 GCA_045576395.1 Faecousia sp.
GACACCCTGGACTGCTGGTTTGACTCCGGCTCCACCCACTTTGCCTCTTTAATGAAGGACACCCCCGAGCTGTGGCCTGCCGACGTCTATTTAGAGGGCGCTGACCAATACCGCGGTTGGTTCCAATCGAGCCTGCTCACATCCGTTGGTGCTTTGGACAAGGGCGCGCCCTTTAAGCAGGTACTAACCCATGGCTGGGTGGTTGACGGACAGGGTCGGGCTATGCACAAGAGTCTCGGCAACGGTGTCGACCCTGCTGACCTAATCAAGGAATTCGGCGCTGACATTGTCCGTCTGTGGTCTGCCTCCACCGACTACCACGCAGATGTGCGTTGCTCAAAGGAAATCTTCAAGCAAATTGCGCAAAACTATTTGAAGTTCCGCAATACCGCCCGTTACTGCTTGGGCAATTTGAATGAATTTGACCCCAACAACTTGGTTGCGCCTGCCGACATGGAAGAGCTGGACCGCTGGGCATTGACCAAGCTGGACAGCTTGGTACAGGCTTGCCGCAAGGCATACCAAAACTACGAATTCCATATGGTTTCCCACGCAATCAACGACTTCTGTGTTGTGGAGCTGTCCTCGTTCTATTTGGACATCATCAAGGACAGACTTTACTGTGAGCTACCCGACGGTCTGCGTCGCCGTTCCGCACAATCTGCCCTGTTCTTAATTGTAGATGCGATGGCAAAGCTGTTTGCACCGATTTTGGCATTCACCTGTGATGAAATTTGGCAGGAAATGCCCCACAAAGATGGCGACGATGCAAGAAACATTCTGCTCAATCAGATGCCAGAAGGCTTTGAAGCCTACGCCCTCAGTGAGAGCGATATGGCAAAGTGGGATGTCGTTATGAAGCTTCGTCAAGATGTCAACGGTGTGTTGGAAATTGCCCGCGCTGACAAGCGCATCGGCAAGGCTTTGGAAGCGCATGTGAGTTTGGATACGAAGAACACCCAACTGAAGACCACCTGCGAGGGTCTGAATTTGGCCGAAATCTTCATTGTATCCTCCTGCGATTGGGAAACTGTTCCCGAGGGTGCTACCGTTGGCGCAGGCGCAAACCTAACCGACCTCACAATCGGTGTTACCGAAGCGCGTGGTGAAAAATGTCCGCGTTGCTGGATGCATACAGAAAAATCCGACGAAAACGGTCTGTGCAAGCGATGCGCAAGTGTTATCTCCCAAATGGATTTGGAAATTTAACCGATATAAAAACAGGAGCATGATGGGGCGTTGCCTCATCATGCTCCTGTTTTTTGGGTTATAAATTTTCTACTTCCTCCAGCCAAATACGGCCGATGGCATCGCTCGGCATACGCCAATCGCCACGCGGACTGACGGAAACATTTCCAATCTTTACGCCGTCCGGCATACAGCTCCGTTTAAATTGCTGGGTAAAGAACCGACGGTAGAATACTTTTAGCCATTTTTTGATGGTTGCATTGTCAAAATCGTCAGCAAACGCTCTGCAAGCAAGGGTGTAAATCTTTTTGGGAGAAAAATCAAATCGCATCATATAGTACAGGAAGAAATCGTGGAGTGCATACGGTCCTACCAAATCCTCTGTCTGCTGGAGGATTTTTCCCGTTTCATCGGGCGGTAAAAGCTCCGGACTAATTGGCGTATCCAAAATATCCAACAGCACAGCGCGAGAATCAACAAACTGCGGATTTTCCGCAATCGTGGCAATCATCCAGCGAATGAGCGTTTTCGGTACAGAGGCATTTACGCCATACATGCTCATATGGTCGCCGTTATAGGTACACCAACCCAATGCCAGCTCACTCAAATCACCTGTGCCTACAACGATACCGCCAATCTCACCGGCATAGTCCATCAAAATCTGCGTGCGCTCTCTGGCCTGTGCGTTTTCGTAGGTTGTGTCAAACACCTGCGTATCATGTCCAATATCTCGGAAATGGAGATTAACTGCATCCTTGATGGGAATTTCCTTACCGGAGATACCCAAGGTATTCATCAGCTCCCAAGCATTGTGATAGGTACGGTCCGATGTACCAAAGCATGGCATAGTTACGCCATACACATCCGTCGTCGGGCGACCCAATTGACGCATAGCCTGCACCGCAACTAAAAGCGCCAATGTAG
>JAZNGK010000110.1:0-1616 GCA_045576395.1 Faecousia sp.
CGTAGGCGATACCATCATTTTGCATTTTGCATTTTGCATTTTGCATTCATTCTATATATTGGGTCTTCATTTCGTCCCAACAACTACATCCTGTTTCCCCAAAAAATATTGGAAAAAACATGAAAAAAACGAAAAAAATACTTGCAAATTGGGCACAGTTCTTATATAATAATTCGGCACGGGAATTTTCCGTAGTATTCTAAACCACACACCCGGGGACCTGTCGCTCCCGTGTCCGAGAGGACGGGCGGCCAGGAATGAACGGGGTGGAGGACCAAACAAAAGGAGAAAAATTATGTCTGTCGTATCTATGAAAAGCTTGCTGGAAGCCGGCGTACACTTCGGTCATCAGACCCGCCGCTGGAACCCCAAAATGGCCACCTACATCTACACCGAGCGTAACGGTATCTACATTATTGACCTGCAGAAGACCGTTAAGAAGCTGGAAGAGGCCTACAACTTCGTGCGTGAAATCTCTGCAAACGGCGGTAATGTGCTGTTTGTAGGCACCAAGAAGCAGGCGCAGGACGCCATCAAGGAAGAGGCCATTCGTTGCGGTGGCTACTATGTAAACGCCCGTTGGCTGGGCGGTATGCTCACCAACTTCCGCACCATGCGTACCCGTATCGTCCGTCTGGCTCAGCTGAGAAAGATGGAAGCTGACGGCACCTTCGCTATGCTGCCCAAGAAGGAAGTTATCAAGCATCAAGGTGAGATTGAGAAGCTGGAGAAGTATCTCGGTGGCGTAAAGGAAATGAAGAAGATTCCTGCCGCTTTGTTTATTGTTGACCCCCGTAAGGAGCGCAACGCAATTGCCGAGGCTAAGAAGCTGGGCATTCCCATTGTTGCGATTGTCGATACCAACTGCGACCCCGATGAAATCGATTATGTGATTCCCGGCAACGATGATGCTATCCGCGCAATCCGTTTGATTGCCGCCGCTATGGCATCTGCCGCGATTGAAGGCCGTCAGGGCGAGGATGCTGCTACGGAAGCACCCGTAGAGGCTGAGGCAGAAGCACCTGCCGCTGAATAATTCGAGGAGGAAATAATTATGGCATTTACTGCGCTTGATGTAAAAAAGCTCCGTGAGATGACCAATGTTGGCATGATGGACTGCAAGGCCGCCCTGGCTGCTACCGATGGCGACATGGACAAGGCTGTTGACTGGCTCCGCGAAAAGGGCCTGGCAAAGGCCGCTAAGAAGGCTGACCGTATTGCCGCCGAGGGCGTTGCGTATGCAACTGTCGTAAATGGCGTGGGCGTTGTGATTGAGGTAAACTCCGAGACCGACTTCGCCGCAAAGAGCGATGCTTTCAAGGGCTTTGTAACCGGCCTGCTTGAAACCATCATTGAGAAGAAGCCCGCTGACGTGGCTGAGCTTCTTGCTGCTGACTACTTCGGCACCACCAACTCCGTACAAAGCACCCTTGTTGAGCTGATTGCTGTCATCAAGGAGAACCTTTCCGTTCGCCGCTTCGTCATCGTTGAGGGCGTAACCTCCACCTACATTCACGGCTTTGGCACCACGGGTGTTGTGGTGAAGTTTGCCGCTGACGATGCTGTTGTGGCAAATCCCGCGTTTGCTGAGTATGCAAAGAACATTGCCCTGCAGA
>JAZNGK010000111.1:0-2181 GCA_045576395.1 Faecousia sp.
GCCGACGCACTTGGAATAATCAATAACAGCGTGGTTATCAACAAGGCTGACAGCGCCGCGGGGGCAGTTGTCAACGCACTCGCCGCAGGCAATGCATCCCCATGCGCAAACATCACGCACAGTTTCTTCTTCCTTCTCGCCGTTGGAGCAGGGAATGAAGTTGGTTGCATCCTCGGGAACGAGGCTGATAAGCTTCTGGGGACAGGCTGCAATGCAGTCGCCGCAGCCATCGCACTTTTCGCGGTCAACGGTGACAACACCGTATTCGCACTTAAGAGCACCGGGCTTGCAGGCGCTCACGCATGAGCCGGCACCAACACAGCCGTATTTGCACTGTCCGGGACCGAAACCTTTTTCGATGGCTTCGGCACAGGAAGGTGCATCAGAATGAGCTTTTGCCGCAAAACCTGCGCAGGCAATGAAGGCCTTTTTGCTGACTTCATTTACGCACTCAGCATGACTCAATTAAACCACATCCTTTTATCAAAAATATATTTACTTTCTTAAGTCAAAACGGGAAAAATCTCCCGAAACGAAACAATTAGTTGCGCCGAACAAGATACATTTATCCACTTTGACTATATCGTTAAATGTACCACAATCTCTATACTATGTCAATTTTATATGAGTGAATAATTGATGCGCTTGGGTTGCTTTGTGCATGGTGAACAAATGCACCATTCAAATATGTGTAACGTTTCAAATGTAAGATTTGGGAGTGATGTCCAACGGAAATGCACTGCGGCAAGTGATGCAAAATCCCCAGTCCCTTTCTTGCAAAAAACATCTAATTATGCTAAAAATTAGTTATGGAAAAATGGAGGTAAACATGGAAATCAGCAAAATTATCATGATAATAATGGCGGTGTTTTTTGTGCTGGGCGCACTGGACCGCCTTTTTGGTAACAAACTGGGTATGGGCTCCGAGTTTGAGCGTGCCTTCGGACTTATGGGACCCACCAGTCTTACAGTAGTTGGGCTTATTTGCCTTGCACCTGTACTGGCTCCGGCTCTTTCTAAAATCGTGAATCCCGTATTCGGTCTTATCGGATCTGATGTTGCCATGCTCCCTGGTGTGCTTCTGAGCTGCGATGTGGGATATCACATAGGAGATGCAATGAGCGCAAACCATGACATAGCACTTTATGGCGGTCTTGTTGTCGGCTCCGTTATGGGTTTTGTTATCTCATTTACAATTCCCGTAGCCTGCGGACTCATTCAGAAGGATGATTACCGCTATTTCTCTGCCGGTGTTCTTATGGGATATATATTTGATCCCGTCGCCTGCTTCATCGGAGGTATCTGCATGGGGCTTTCGCCGTTGGTAGTGCTTATTAACTTGATACCCGTTATTATCATAGCGCTTGTCGTAATTCTAGGTCTGCTTTTTGCACCCGAGGCAACAATGAAAGTTTTCCGTGTGTTCGCAAAGCTGCTTTTGGCTGTAATCACCGTAGGACTCTGCGCTGCGGCTGTGGAGGCTATGACCGGTTTCGTGATAATTCCCGGAATGACTTCAATCAAGTCGGGATGGTTGACCATTGGCACCATAGTTCTCAGTCTCGGCGGAAGTTTGCCCTTGATGCACGCTCTGCGTCTGGTTTTTGGCAAGCACATCAATCGTTTGGGCGCAAAAGCCGGAATCAACGATGTGGCGGTTTTTTCAATCATTCTGGCCTTCACAAGCCTTGTTCCCGGTTATTCCAAGTTCCATGAGATGAATCCCAAGGGCAAACTCTACTACGCCGCTTTTTCTGCCAGCGCTGGCTGCATGCTTGCCTGCCATCTGGGATTCACTTCTTCGATAGATCCTGATGTAGTTACTCCTATGCTTATTGCCAAGGTTATTGCAGGTGTTCTTGCTATGGTTTCCGTTGCTGTGCTCCACAAGCGCATCCTTAAACCTGAGGAACTGGTGGATAATACCGTCGAAGCAGCTGTTTGAATTTTCAAAGATTAAAGGTGGAAACAATGAATACATATAGCCCCCAATATCCGAATTTGTGCAACTATCTGCATATTGGTAACTGCACGCTGAGAAACAGAATGGTTTCTGCTCCAATGGGATTTCCCGACCTTACCGAGGACGGTTGCCTGACAGATGGAGCGATAGCATTTTACGAGGAACGCGCCAAGGGCGGAGCGGCGATTGTTACGATAAGCGAGGCCTGCGTTGACTAT
>JAZNGK010000112.1:0-3530 GCA_045576395.1 Faecousia sp.
CCAAAGCCGAGCAGTCCTATACGCATTTTTCCTTTTCCTCCTGTATCTATCTTACACACAAATGCTTTTATAAGGAAAACACTTGCATTTTCTCATGAAACAGTATATCATATAATTTGTATAAATGCAATTGTGTCAAAAAGAAAACAATTTCTATCTATCTTTGGTACTTTTGTGCAGAAAGCTATAAATAGGGAGAGAAAAGTGCGAATAAGGAGGGCATTATGCTATACCATTCTACCAGAAATGCAAAAGCCACAGTCGACAGCGCACAGGCGGTTTTGTCCGGCTTGGCACCGGACGGTGGCTTATACATACCGGCAAACTTGCCGGAAATTGATGTAAACGCCTGCTTGCAGGAGGATACCTTGCAGATGGCAACGCGGATTATCGGCGCGTTATTGCCGGATATTCCCAATATGCAGACATTAGTTCAACGCGCTTACAAGGGAAAATTTGAGACCGAGGAGCTGACCCCGACGGTTGACACCGGTAAATTTACGGTGTTGGAGCTGTTCCGTGGGCCGACCTCTGCATTTAAGGATGTGGCGCTGTGTATGCTGCCGCAGCTGCTCACAGCCGCCAAGACCGCAAAGGGAATGGCAGAGGATATTCTGATTCTTACCGCAACCTCCGGTGATACCGGCAAAGCTGCTTTGGCAGGCTTTCAAGATGTTGACGGTGTGAAAATTTGCGTATTCTATCCCGACGGCGGCGTATCTGCCGTTCAGCGCGCGCAAATGGTTACGCAAGAGGGCAAGAATGTTGCGGTTTGCGCGGTTAAGGGCAATTTTGACGATGCACAGACGGGTGTAAAAAATATTTTTGCCGCCGCTGTGGACGGCAAATTGCCTGCCGGTAATCGCCTGCGTCTGTCTACTGCCAATTCTATCAATATCGGTCGGCTGGCACCGCAGATTACCTATTATTTCAAGGCCTATGCAGACCTGCTCCGTCGCGGTCAAATTACCATGGGCGACCAGGTGAATTTCTGCGTACCGACCGGCAACTTCGGTGATATTTTGGCAGGCTGGCTGGCAAAGAAGCTGGGTCTGCCTGTCGGAAAGCTCGTCTGTGCTTCCAATGCCAATAATGTGCTTACCGACTTTATTGAAAGCGGCACCTATGACCGTCGTCGTCCCTTGCACAAGACCGATTCCCCCTCTATGGACATTTTGGTGTCATCGAATCTGGAACGGTTGCTGTACTTTCTGTCGGGGGATACGGAGTTGGTTGCGGATTTGATGAAGCAGCTGAACACGCAAGGCTATTATACGGTGCCCGATAGCTTGAAATCCGCCATTTCGGAAGAATTTTGGGCAGGCTACTGCGATGATGCCAAGGCAAAGCAGACCATCCAGTCGGTATTTGCCGAAAATCATTATTTGTGCGATACGCATACGGCAACCGGTTGGGCGGTAGCAGAGGATTATGTCAAGAAAACCGGCGATAATCGTCCGATGGTGGTGCTGTCCACTGCCTCGGCTTACAAATTCCCTGCAGCAGTTTTGTCCGCTTTGACAAATGTTGAGGAAATGGACGAGTTTGCCCAAATGGACTATTTGCAAAATCTCACCGGCTGGCCCATTCCCAGCAATCTGTCCGGCTTGCAGGAGAAGAAAGAACGGCACACAGGCGTGATTGAAAAGGGTGAAATGCTCGATTTTGTGATGCAGCTATAAGAAATGTGCAAAATTTTGCAGAGGATACCGAAACACAGGGAATTTGTGGGCAAAAAAGTCCTGGAAAATGCAAAAAAACCTTGACTTTTGAAAAATCCTTTGCTAGAATAGACAAGCCGCATTGAAAAGGTTTAAGTTGGTGCGTTCATCGTACCCACCTTAAAAGCGAGTCTACACAATATAAAAGTAGGTGAAAAAAGAATGAAAGCAGTTATCGTAACCGGTGGCAAGCAGTATACCGTGGCTGAGGGTGATGTTCTATACATCGAGAAGCTGGAGGTTGAAGCCGGCGCTACCGTAAAGTTCGACCAGGTTCTGGCAATTCTGGACGGCGAGAACTCTAAGATTGGCGCGCCCGCAGTTGAGGGTGCAGTCGTAGAGGCTAAGGCTGTTAAGAATGGCAAGGCTAAGAAGATTACCGTCTTCAAGTACAAGGCCAAGAAGAACGAGAAGAAGAAGCAGGGCCATCGTCAGCCTTACACCAAGGTGGAAATCACCAAAATCGCACTGTAATTATGACAAGATGCGAGTTTTTTACGGAAGCTGACAGAATTACAGGATTCTCTGTTTCCGGGCACAGTGGTTATGGTGAAAAGGGTGCGGATATTGTCTGCGCCGCCGTTTCCGCTGCGGTTTCTATGGCTGAGGCCACCATCAATGATGTGTGTGGCGCAAAGGCCAAGGTTCGGGTCAAGGAAGATGATGCAAGAATCACATTGACCCTCCCCACAGTCTGCGACGAGGAAGAGAGTGTGCAAGCGGTGCTTGCAGGTATGCTGCTCTACCTGTGCAGTTTGCGGGACGATTATCCGGATTATATCGAAGTTATGGAGGTGTAACACCATGTTGAAAATTGGTATTCAGTTTTTCGCGCACCATAAGGGCGGTGGTTCTACCAAGAACGGTCGTGATTCCCAGGCAAAGCGTTTGGGCGTAAAGCGTGCTGACGGTCAGTTTGTTTTGGCCGGCAATATTCTGGTTCGCCAGAGAGGTACACATATTCACCCCGGTACGAATGTCGGTATCGGTAGCGATGATACTTTGTTCGCTCTGGTTGACGGCACTGTCCGTGTCGAGCGCAAGGGCAAAGACCGTCGTCAGTGCTCTGTGTACGCGCAAGAGCAGTAATCACGAATAGCTTTTTAAGGGCTGCTGCAAACAAATGCAGCAGCCTTTTTTTGTATAAGAATACCACCGGCAGTGCCGGTGGTTCTAAAAAGCTTTAGCTATGCCTAGAAAAAACATCCTCCTTTGGTAGAATAAGTGTGGTCTGCCAACCGCATTTATAACCAAAGGAGGAATCAAGTCCAGATGAAACTTGACACTAGTAGTTTAGCACACACGAAGTGGGAATGTAAATACCATATCGTATTCGCACCGAAATATCGTCGCCAGATTATCTACGGAAAGATAAAGTTAGATATAGGGCAAATGCTCCGAAAACTATGCGAATACAAGGGTATAGAAATTATCGAAGCAGAGGCGTGCAAAGATCATATCCATATGCTCGTATCAATTCCACCCAAGTACAGTGTAGCACAGATTATGGGATACCTCAAAGGGAAGAGTAGCCTAATGATTTTCGAGAAATACGCAAATCTCAAGTACAAGTATGGTAACCGGCATTTCTGGTGCCGGGGATATTATGTGAGCACAGTCGGAAGGAATAAGAAGGCGATACAGGAATACATCCAAAATCAGCTACAGGAAGATTATTCCGACGACCAAATGAGTATTAAAGAGTATGTCGACCCGTTCACGGGTCAGCCAGTACAAGGGGGCAAATAAACAAAAGCCCCTTTAGGGGCAGCCCGTGAAAGTCGTGCGGTTGGCAGACTATTCGACGAG
>JAZNGK010000113.1:0-16770 GCA_045576395.1 Faecousia sp.
CCCTCGGTTGCCTCTCGGACAACGATCTTGCCGGAACCTACATAGCGGTAGTCAAAGGCATGCATGGGCTGGCCGTACTCCAGCATTACGTAGTTGGTAATATCAACGATGTTGTTGATAGGACGCACGCCGTTGGCGCGCAGACGCTGGCGCAGCCACTTGGGAGAAGGACCGATCTTTACATTGGCCACCATACGGGAGGAGTAGCGGTTGCACAGGTCGGTCGCTTCTACTTCTACATCCAGCTTTTCGTACATAGAGCCGGCGTTGCTACCTTGGACAACAGGGGTGTGATGACGCATGGGCAAGCCGAATGCAGCGGCGGCTTCACGGGCAAGACCGATGATGGAATAGCAGTCCGGACGATTGTTGGTAATTTCAAAATCAACAATGGTGTCGTCGTTGCCGATGACGGTATTGATGTCATCACCGGGCTTGCAATCCTCTTCGTTGAGAATCCAGATGCCGTCTTCGTAAGCGCCGGGCAAATCATTTTGGGTCAAGCCCAATTCCAAATAGGAGCAGAGCATGCCGCAGGATAAAACACCGCGGAGCTTGCCCTTGGTGATGTGGATATTTCCGGGAAGATAGGAATTGTGCAAAGCGGTCGGTACCAAATCGCCCTCGTTTACATTTTGCGCACCCGTAACAATCTGTACAGGCGCATCCTGCCCGACATCGACTTGGCAGACCCACATATGGTCGGAATTTTCGTGGCGCACAATGGAGAGAACCTTGCCTACGACAACATTCTTGATTTCTGCGTCCATTCGTTCATAGGTTTCTACTTTTTGACCGAAAACCGTCAGCTTTTCCACAAATTCCTTGTCGGAAACACAGGACAAATCCACAAACTCTTCGTGTAGCCATTTTCTGTTTAATTTCATTGTCTGTACCTCCTTAGAATTGGTTTAAGAATCTGACATCGTTGTCGAAAATCAGACGCAAATCGGTAATCCGCAGGCGACCCATAGCCATACGCTCCAAGCCCATACCAAAGGCAAAACCGGAATACTTTTCGGGGTCTATACCGCAATTGCGCAGAACCTCGGGATGCACCATGCCGGCACCCAACAGCTCAATCCAACCCTCGCCGTGGCAGGTGGAGCACACCTGTCCGTCTACTTCGCCTGTGCCGTGGCACTTGTGGCATTGCATATCCATTTCACAGCTGGGCTCGGTGAACGGGAAGTGGTGGGGACGGAAACGCATCACCGCATCCTGTCCGTAAATCCGTTTCATAAGGGTGGTGAGCGCGCCCTTCAGGTCACCCATTGTGATGTTCTCGTCAACGACAAGTCCTTCAATTTGGTGGAACATGGGAGAGTGGGTAGCATCTGCTTCGTCTTTACGGTATACACGACCCGGCGCCAAAATGCAGATAGGGGGCTTGGCGTTTTCCATAATACGAATCTGCATAGGGCTTGTCTGCGTACGCAAAAGGACAGAATCGTCGTCGTTAAAATAGAAGGTGTCGGAACGGTCGCGGGAGGGGTGTCCCTCTTCTATGTTTAATCGCGTAAAATTGTAGTCGGCAAGCTCAATTTCCGGTCCGTCCACAATTTGATAACCAAGACCGACAAAAATATCCTTGATTTCCTGCAGCACCTGGTTCATAGGATGCTCATGTCCCATAACGACCAACTCACCGGGAATGGTTACATCCAACGTCTCGTCAATGAGCTTTTTCTCCAGGACAGCGGCATGAATATCTACCTTGCGTGCTTCCAGCTTTTCTTCAATCTCAGCGCGGACACTGTTGGCCAACTGACCCATAATGGGGCGTTCCTCTGCGGACAGACTGCCCATCTGCTTCAGCACTGCGGTAACCTCACCCTTTTTGCCGAGATAACGCACACGAAGCTCTTCTAACGCTGCAGGGGTGGCAGCCTCCTGCAAAGCCGATAGCGCTTGTGCTTTTAATTGCTCTAGCTGCTGTTTCATATATGTTCTCCTTCCAATCGGTAATTGATAAATGGATAAAAAATAAGCCCATCCTCCCATATCGGGACGAAGGACTTCCTCCGCGGTACCACCCGCCATTCGCAAAAAGCGCACTTTTGGTGCAAACACACCTTAGATTGATAACGGAATCACCCGGCAGACCCTACTAAAGTTTCAGGTAGCAGCTCATGGGGGAAAGCCCTATGTTGCGCGCAAGCGGTTCCCACCATTCCGCTCTCTCTGTGTGCGTGTAATCAACATAAGACGGCCCAATCACAGCTGTTCCATATTTCAATAAATCATAGCATATGTTGTGAAAAAATGCAAGTGCTATTTCCAAAACTTTTATAATATCCCCTAATCAGTGACGCACCCCTTTACCCAATCCCTACTCCCAATATCTCCAACACACTCCCTATGTTGTGGTTTATCTTGTAATTCCGCACATTTACTCCTTTAACCTTTGCGGCGAAAAACCAAGATAATTGCAGGGACTGTAATTCAATAAAAATGGCTATGTGATGAATTAACACCACATAGCCTTTTCTTATATCTATCAACTTTTAATGGAATAGCCAGTAAATTGCCAGTCTTCTGTTAATGTTACCGACATTCAAATCGTCTTCTTTACACAATTTCACCATGTAGCTATCATCAGAGACATCAGAAATTGCGTCTGGATGCAGACAGTAAAAACCAGTAACCTCAGCTCCGTAGCTGTTTGTAGCAGAAATACAGACAAAAGCATACGGTTCGTGGTCTTCTTCCATCCAACCAGCTGTCCCGCTAAGCACATCTACCCGTTTGGGGCTTTTGAAACTGCTGATATTTGCAATAACCAAGTCGTATGTATATTGCTCATCCTCGCCGAGATGGAACAGACCAAAGTAGCCAATTAACAATACAACAATGCAACAAACAGCAATGATTATCTTTTTCTTCTTTGTAAGCGGCTCTCGTTTAGGTTTATTGGCAGACGTGTTGACTTGCTGCGGTGCTGTGTCTATTTGTTCTTCATTCAACGGATAGCCACAGTGAATACACGCGGGAGCAAGGTTGCTGACTTCTTGACCGCATTCAGGACATTTAATTAGTGCCATATTATACCTCACTCATCAACTCGACGGACGAAGATACCAACAGATGCGCCAGTCTCATGCGTAATGCTAACATTAATGCCATCAACCTGACCAATGGCATAGTAGAATAGTCCGTTATGAGAACTGCTATCCCACTCGCCGATAATCTTCAAAATTGCCCGTTCAATTGGTTTGACATGGTTGCATTTAATCTCATCTTTGTCTCCGAACGTAACAATCGCATCCATATAATTAACGGTATCTAATATGCCGTTATCATCAAAGAAATATCTATGTTTCCAATGGTCGCTATCATACCTTTCAAAATCTAAACGGTTGACGTCTGGGTCGTAATTATATTCGGTATGTCCATATTTTTCAGCTTCATAAGCAATGACATCTTCTTTAGTCATATCAAAGGAGAAGTCAAATGCTGCCGAAAGGTCTCTCTGTTGTCTCATCTTCTGCTTATGAGCATTGTTGGCGGCCCAAATCAGACCGATGGCAACAACAACAGCAAGAACAATCAAGGCAATCTTGGTTTTCTGCTTATTGCTCATAGGCGGTTTAACAGGCTGCTCTTCGACGGGTGCGGGTTCTTCCACGACAGGAGCAACTTTCGCTTGTTCAGGTTCTGCGGGGATTGGATGTTCTGGCGCTCTTGGGATTGGATAGCCACAATGAATACAGGCCTTTGCTTTATCGCTAATGTCACGCCCGCACTCTGGACACTTAATCAATGCCATACACAAACCTTCTCTCTTCTGTAATGGGATTATTATACAGGTTTTAACTTTATAAATCAAGAAGGCATCAGCTGCGGCTGGTGCTTTTCTTCGCGCATAGCCCTCTGTTTCTGTGTGTAAATACCGAGGAGAACGCATATTTACATTCTTCTACATTAGAATTGCCCCTTTAACAGGGGGTAGAAATGAGGGTATTTAGATGAATATTTTTACATTAAATAATGACTATGAAATGTTAAACGGCAATGTGGCTATTTGTCATGGTGACGCATTAGAAAAATTAAAGCAAATTCAATCATGCAGCGTTGATTGCGTTATAACAGACCCGCCCTATTTTATTGATGGAATGGGAAACGAATGGGATGTTGATACGCTAAAAACAAAAACAAAGAAGGCTAGTATCATTGCTTCGCTTCCTGTTGGTATGAAATTTGACCCCAAACAAGGAAAAGAATTACAAAAGTTTATTGAAGATATTTCAAAAGAAGCTTATAGAATTCTCAAACCTGGTGGGTTCTACCTCAGCTTTTCGCAAGGCAGATTGTACCATCGTATGGCGGTCGCAATTGAAGACTGTGGTTTTGAAATTAGAGATATGCTTATCTGGAAAAGAGAAGGTCAAGCAAAGGCTTTTTCACAAGACCACTTTGTCAGAAAGATGAAAATTGATGAAGATGAAAAACAACGAATTATTGCAGAACTTGGTGGTCGTAAAACCCCTCAGCTCAAAGGCCAAAGCGAACCTATTGTTTTAGCTCAAAAGCCCAAGGACGGCACATTCGTTGATAATTGGTTAAAATTTGGTGTTGGATTGGTTGATACTAATGTGTCTCTTGATGGTAAATTCCCTGGCACTATAATGACAGTAGAAAAACCCAAGGCAAAAGAAAGAGAAGTAAAACACTTTACTGTTAAGCCTGTTCTTTTGATGGAACATTTAATTAAACTCTTCTCACGAGAAGGCGCTATTATTTGCGACCCATTCCTTGGAAGCGGAACTACTGCCGTTGCATGCATTAATACAAATCGCAAGTTTGTTGGTTGCGAGTTGAACAAAGAGTATTTTGAAGCATCTAAAGCCCGCGTTGTAAAAACGTTAGAAGAAAGGCTAAACGATGGCACAGAAGATAACGGAGTATGTCCCAATTCCTGATGAGGAAATAAGCACTTTATGGGAAGAAATTAAACAGGAACATGCAAAAAATCTAGAAGACAAAGGTGTTAATCTACCAGGCGATAAAACAGCATCAATGTATTGGCTTGTATATTTATGGAAATATAAAGGTTGCTATGTGGACAAAAAGGTTATTACAAAGTTTGTAAGAGACCATATTAAAGGTGCATCTGATGACCAACAAGTTCGTCACTTGGCTCAACAAGACGGGTATCACATGGTATGTTATCGCGACTATCATGAGGATAAACCTGTGCCGAAAGGGTTTTATCTATTAATAGACTTAACTGACATCAGTCCAAAATGGAACAAAAAGAGAAGAGAAGAAATTTTGAACGCAGATGACTGGGAAGGTCTCAAGAAAGCCTTTGATTATTGTTGTGCTACATGTGGTACTCGTGAAGGAAAAGTGCATCGAGCGACTGGTAAAACAGTTACTCTACAAAAGGGACATATGGACCCAATGAAACCGTTGGAAATAGGTAATATTATTCCTCAGTGCAATTACTGTAATGGTGAATATTATAAGAACGATTTCGCCTTCAATGCGTTCGGTTTTCCTCACAACATACACAATCCTAACTATGTACTCAAGTCTCCAAAAGAAACGCAATTACAGATGCGCGACATATTAAATCGCAAATATAAAACAGAAAAAGATAACACTGATAGTACTGAAGATTAACCAAAGCCCGTTGGAATAATTCCAACGGGCTTTATCAATATATTTATCAACAAAAAACACCCCTCCTCTATGTTTTTCAACACAAGAGGAAGGGTATCGTTTTTAGCTCCACTGTAGTCAAAAAGTGCTTAACTTAATGACATTGCCGAATAAGATGCTGCCTCCCTCCATTTAAGGCTTATTCAAGAACATTCTATCACCAAGATACTTTCGGTCCTCTTCGCTTATATCATACCATCTGTCTTCCCGTATCAGCTCCATAATATCATCAACAATCGTCGGCTTCCTTAATAATTCACAGACCTTCATATACCTCGCCCATTTCTGCGGAACTCTGTATTTTGAACACAGTTTCTTCAACTTTACATCAGGTAAATCCAATAGGTATTCCTTCTTATTAAAGCTTACCACGTTGTCCTCTGCATCATATTTGAAATACGGGTTCTTAGTTTTCTTTCTCATAGCCTCCGTATAAGTCCTAAGCATTGCCATGTATTTATCCGAAGCCTTGTGAGACGGCATATCAGCTTCTTTCAGGTCAGTAGTAGTGTAAGTGGTCTTACCCTTCAATATCTCAACTAATACCGTCTCTGCGTCTCTGTGACTGCGAGGCTCATGCCCATTAGTAATTGACCAATTCCGCAAATATGTATAGAAACCAACATAGTCCTGCAGATATTTAGTCGACACATTCCGTCTGGGAGCCTCAATCATATTCTTTAATTCAGCATGGAACTGATTGACCCGAGCTAAGCCTAAACTATTGGCATATTTTATCCCCGAGAACTCCTTATAAGACATCTTCTCTCTGCCGTATATGTAATCAATCAACCCATCGTTATACAGCTTAGCCAATATCTTATCGTTGTTTTCCTCGGTTGCCTTCGCTACAGCAGGATTAGTCCAATCGGGTGTAACATAGCCCGCTCTTTCTATTGTTTGGAGATAATTGGACGGTCTGACATACAGAGGAATGCCTTTCACTCTGCAATAATCCCGATAGACAAAGTTGCCATCACTGCATAGATACTGAGGATTGACAATGTGCTCGTCAAACAGGTCTGTAAAGGTATCAACGGTTAACTTCCCAAGTCCAACAACCTTAGAAACGCAATAACCACGCCAATCGGTAGCAACAACGACATTGGCAAACTCATTGCCCATAACACCCAAATGAGACATTCTGCGCCCATATCTAGGCTGCCGTTTCTCACCTTTCACAGTAGATGTCAGCTTGCGGCTACCTTTTTGACTTTCGCGGAAGTAGGTCTCATCGACTTGGACAATACCACTGAGCTGAGGCATCGGCATCTCAGCGAGCGCATGGACGATTTTATGTTTCCAGAGAAATACGGTCTTATAGTTGAGGTCAGTCAGACCAAAATCGTTGATAAGAATGGTCTGCATATCTTCTAAGTAGAAATCATTGAGTACCATCCATACGACTTCAACCCAAATGTCCCAATGATATTTAGTTTTTTCAAGGATAGTACCAGAGAACAGTGTAAAGGACTTATCGCAGTCTTTGCACTTAAAGCGTTTGATATTACCATTGCTTCCGTTGCGGATATAATTCTCACTGCCGCAATGAGGGCAGGTAGTGTTGATGCCATATGTAGATAATCTATTTTGAAGGTCGTCGGTAACGAGACGATTTTTAGCTTCTGAAATATCGGTGCCAGTGGCTTCGGAATAGGCCTTCAGCATAGACAGGACTTCGGAAAGGGAAAGAGTATTCAGTTGTTCCTGCAAATCGGCAGTTGTCAGTTTCTTTGCCATATAGTGCCTCCTAAAAAAGTAGTGTGACATTACTATAGGCAAAATAGGGTATACAGGGCAGGTTTCGCCGTGAAGGTAGACGGAAAAATCGGCATATCTCGCCCATCGAAGAGAGAAATGCGCCGATTTGAATATGAGATTGTTTGACTTGATGGGGATTATGGGGTGTAGAGGGAAGTTTTTAGAGAAATCACTGGAGACTGGATATTATAACCAAAACTTGACGGAAATCCACTCCCATGATACCATATTTTAAGAAATTTGAGGTGATTGTATGCAGGATTTTCCGCTATTCACAACCGAACATGGCGTTGCAAGCATCGTATTGAAGGAAGTGCCCTATAAGGGAATCGCTTATATTACCGTACAGAATACTTTGCAACCGAAGCAGTTTTTGCAAGATTGTGTTGACTTTTGCAAAATGACGGGCGCGCGAGAGATTTATGCCACCGGCCACCCCGACTTGGAAAGTTACCCCTTGTATACGGAAACCTGGCAAATGAGCCGATTGCGCGCAGGTATGGCAGAAGCGGACGCGGCACTTTTTCCCGTAACAGAGAAGAGCATGGAACAATGGCGGAGCCTATACAATGAAAAAATGATGCATATTCCCAATTCCGCAACGATGACACGCGCAGATGCGGAAAAGCTCCTTGCAAGAGGGGGCGGTTATTTCGTGTATAGGGGAGATGTCCTTTTGGGGATTGGAATTGCCTACGACGAAATGATAGAAGCGGTGATTGGCTTGCAAACGGGCGCGGGCAGGGAAGTGATGCTTGCGCTGTGTGGCAGTCTGCCTGCACAGCGCGTGGTTTTGGAAGTCGCATCTACCAATTTGCCTGCCGTAAAGCTCTACGAAAAGCTTGGTTTTTTGAAGACGGGTGTAATTTCCCGCTGGTACGATGTGCTGACAAGAAAAAATACTTGACAAGCACTGCGTTTTGATGTATGATGTGCTAGGTGTAAAGGTAAACTGATTGACAGGAGGGTACGCCAATGGATGCACTTGAAATGCTGTTGCTGTTTGATTACTACGGCGATATGCTTACAGAGCGTCAGCGGATGTGCTTGGACCTGCGATACAATCAAGACCTTTCTCTGGCGGAGATTGCCGAGGAATTGGGCGTCAGCCGTCAGGGCGTTCACGATAATATCATCCGTGCCGAGGCGCATCTGCAAAAGATGGAAGCAAAGACCGGATGTGTCCGTCGATATTTGCAAAGTCGTACCGCTATGGAATCCATTTTGGTGTCTGTGGATGCGTTGAAAGACCACACCGACCCCTTTGTGCGAGAGATGGCCGCGAAGATTGCGGAATCGGCAAATTCCATTGAGGGGTAAGCTATGGCATTTGAAGGATTGACCGAAAAAATCTCTGCTACCTTCAAAAAGCTTAGAGGCAAAGGCCGTCTGAAGGAATCCGATGTCAAAGAGGCTATGCGTGAAATCCGTATGGCGCTGTTGGAAGCGGATGTAAGCTATAAGGTCGTTAAGGATTTTGTAAAAGGCGTTACCGAGCGATGCGTGGGTGCAGATGTGCTGGAAGCACTCAGTCCTGCGCAGATGATTGTAAAAATCGTCAACGAAGAGCTGACAGCCCTTATGGGTAGTGAGGCGAAACATATTACCATTAACCCCAACGGTCCGGCCGTTGTGATGCTGGTGGGTCTGCAGGGTGCAGGTAAGACCACCAATGGCGCCAAGCTTGCCGGTCTTATGAAACGGCAGGGCAAGAATCCCTTGCTGGTCGCCTGTGATATTTACAGACCTGCGGCGATTACGCAGTTAAAGGTCTGCGGTGAAAAGCTGGGTATCCCTGTGTTTGAAAAAGGGCAGATTGACGCAGTGCAAATCGCAAAGGAAGCAGTCCTCTATGCCCGTCAGCATGGGCATGATATTGTGTTTTTGGATACTGCCGGCCGCCTTCATGTGGATGAAACCCTTATGGAGGAGCTGAAAAACATCAAAGCCACAGTAAAGCCGGACGAAATTATGCTGGTTGTGGACGCGATGACCGGTCAGGATGCGGTAAATGCCGCACAGAGCTTCAATGAGTGGCTGGATATTGATTCGGTCATGCTTTCGAAGTTAGATGGCGATGCGCGTGGCGGTGCGGCGCTATCAGTCCGTGCAACTACCGGAAAATCCATCAAATTTGCCGGTATGGGTGAAAAGCTGGATGATATTGAGACTTTCCATCCGGATAGAATGGCATCGCGGATTTTGGGCATGGGCGATGTCCTCTCCTTAATCGAAAAGGCAGAACAGGCATACGATGCCAAGAAAACCGCGGAATTAGAGGAACGCCTGAAATCTAATAAATTTACGCTTCAAGATTTTTATGACCAAATGGTTCAGCTAAAGTCTATGGGCTCTATGCAGGATTTGCTTTCCCAGCTACCGGGCGGCGCGGGCCTCAAAAATATTCAGCTGGACGAAAAGGCGATGGATCGAACAGAGGCAATTATTCTCTCTATGACACCCAAAGAGCGCGAAAATCCCAATATCATTGCCGCCAGTCGTAAAAAGCGAATTGCAAACGGTGCAGGCGTGAAGGTAGAGGATGTGAATCGGCTTCTCAAATCCTTCGACCAAATGAAGTCTATGATGAAAAAGTTCTCCGGTCCCGGTATGGGCAAAAAAATGAAGCGTATGGGAAGATTCGGCGGTTTTGGCGGATTTCCCGGCTTCTAATCAATGGTTCGCTGAAAGCAAATTGCTTTGCGATATAGATTATTTCAGAAAAAATTTTGGAGGTGAAATCCCATGGTTAAAATCAGACTTAGAAGAATGGGTGCTAAGAAGGCTCCTTTCTACCGTATCGTTGTCGCTGATGCGCGTTCTCCCCGTGATGGTCGTTGCATCGAGGAAATCGGCACATACAATCCGCTGACCAACCCTGCTACCATCAATGTGGACGCAGAGAAGGTGCAGGCATGGATTAAGAATGGCGCCCAGCCCACCGATACTGTACGCGGCTTGCTGAAGAATGCCGGCGTGCTGTAATTACCCGTAAGGAGTATTCCTATGAAAGAGCTTTTGCTGTATATGGCAAAGAATCTGGTGGATGAGCCCGAGGCAGTTACGGTAACCGAGGTTTCCGGTGAGGAAGGCAAGGTTCTGGAGCTTCGCGTTGCGCCCAATGATATGGGTAAGGTCATCGGCCGCCAGGGTCGGATTGCTAGGGAAATCCGGACCATTGTGAAAACCGTTGCCCAGCGCACCGGCGAAAAAATCACGGTGGAAATCGTGGATTAACGGCTTATGCGTGACGCTTGGCGCCACGCATATTTCGTTTTTTTGGAGGAAGTATGAGATTAACCTATGTAGATGCAGGAGAAATCGTTACCACCCATGGGGTGCGTGGCGAGGTCAAGGTTTTGCCTTGGCTGGATAGTCCCCACATGCTTTGTGAATTTGAGCGCTGTCGGATTGACGGAATAGATTATAAAATTGAAAGCTGTCGGATTCAAAAAACCTGTAATCTGTTAAAAATACAAGGAATTGACACGATGGAACAGGCGCAAGCCCTGCGTGGAAAGACCGTGCAGATATATCGCGAGGATGTGGCTGACGATGTTATTTTCGGTGCAGAGCTGATAGGCATCTCGGTGCTTTGCGAGGGCGAAAAAATCGGTGAAATTACCGAAGTGCTGGACTACCCCGGCAATAGCGTATATGTCGTGGGTGAAAATGCCTATATGATACCTGCTGTAAAGGAATTTATCCTGTCGACGGACATTGAAAAAAATGTAATGCAGGTTAAGCTGATTGAGGGGATGGCATCGAATGAGAATTGATATATTGACGCTATTTCCCGAAACGCTTGGCGATGTACTGTCGGAGAGCATTTTGGGGCGTGCGCAGGAGCGCGGTTTCATCACCATCGATACCCATCAAATTCGGGATTACACCGGCAATAAGCAAATGCAGGTGGATGATTATCCCTATGGCGGTGGACGGGGTGCTGTGATGCAGGCTGACCCCTTGTACCGCTGTTGGGAAGCGGCTTGCGATAAGGCAGGCGGTCCGGTGCATACCATCTACCTGTCGCCATGCGGCAAGGTATTTCAGCAGGCAGATGCCATTCGGCTCAGCAAGCTGGAGAACATCATCTTTGTCTGTGGGCATTACGAGGGTATTGACCAGCGGTTTATTGACGAATGTGTGGACGAGGAGCTGTCGCTGGGGGATTTTGTCCTCACAGGCGGTGAAATTGCCGCCATGGCGATGACGGATGCTATCTGCCGTATGGTCCCCGGTGTGCTTGCAGACCCTGAGTGCTTTGAGGACGAGAGCCACTTTAACGGACTTTTGGAATATCCCCAATATAGCAGACCGGCGGTGTGGCACGGTAGGGAAGTGCCGGAGATTCTCCTGTCCGGCAACCATGAAAAGGTTGCCCAATGGCGAAGAAAGCAATCTCTGCGAAGAACGCGTGAACGCAGACCGGATATGTATGAAAAGTTGGATTTAACCGGCAAGCAGGATAAAAAGCTCCTGCTCGAAATCGAACAGGAAGATAAAAACGGCACAGCCTAGCGAGACTTCTCATAAGGAAGTCTCGCAGTTTTATTCGCCAAAGGCGAGTTATATTGCTTCGCAGTGATATTCGGCTAATACCGAGTGATATTCGCTTTGCGAGTTTTGGAGGCGAATAAAATAACACTGAAACCGAAAGGTTTCAATAACACTATTGCCATACGGCAATAATATCACTCCGACTTCAGCCGGAATATCACTTGAAAGACTTTCTCCATTTATGTATAATAGATTTTGAGGTGATTACTATGGCTGATAGCGTTTTAAGAGATAAAGCAAAAGAATTTGCTAAAACTGTTGTTTTTCTCTGTCGTGATATGAAAGCAAATCATAAAGAGTCCGTTTTAATAAATCAATTACTTCGTTCTGCGACTTCAATAGGTGCCAATTTACATGAAGCGCAATACGCACAAGGAACAAAAGATTTTATTTCTAAACTTGAGATTGCTCAAAAAGAATGTTATGAAACTGAATATTGGCTTCAACTTTTGTTTGAAACAAATTGTATGAACGAAGAAGATTATAAAACGTTACAAAACGGTTGCGGTGCTATCCGCAGAATGTTAATTTCTTCACTAAAAACTATTAAATCAAAATAAGGGTTTGGGCTTAGCCCAACAAAGCATTTGTGCATACAAATGCGATGCTGGTTCTATCCGATTATACTTAGCAGAAAATAACGGGAAATACTAAGCGCCTTTTGATAGAATATAGGCAGACAAGGAGGGATAATATGGATTGGATTATGGGAATGCAAAAAGCTATTGACTATATCGAGAATCATTTAACCGAAAAAATTGATTACGATATGGTCGCAGCACAAAGCTTTTCATCGAGCTACCACTTTCAGCGTGTATTCAGTATACTTTGCGGATTTACTATTGGCGAATACATCCGCAATCGCAGACTGACTATTGCAGGATCTGAACTTGCAACAACAGATGCGAAAGTTATTGATGTGGCACTAAAGTATGGCTATGAAAGTCCGGACAGCTTTGCAAAAGCATTTAAGCAATTTCACGGAGTGTTACCATCTCAAGTTAAAAATAATGGTAGCATACTAAAATCCTTTGCACCCCTTGTTCTGAAAATATCTTTGGAAGGTGGTTCAGTTATGAATTATAGAATCGAAGAAAAACCCGAAATGATACTAACAGGATACAAAGTTCGTTTTATCGGAGTTCCTTATGGTGAAGAAAGAGAAAAACAGGAAGGTCAATTGTTTGTATCGACAAGGGCAAAACAATGGTTGTTACGTGGTGCAAAAGGCTCGTCAAGCGACACAAGTACAGACATGTGTCTAATAACCAATATTGATGATGAGGGCTATGATTTTTATTATGTTGCTGAGCTTGACAAATACGAGCGTGACAATATGTATAACACGGAAGTTACAGGATTTGATTATATGCGTGAGTTTGGTTTCGAAAACATTGTTGTCCCAAAGCAAACCTATGCTGTTTTCACTACAGAGGAACAAGCATATCCTGTGAACGACTATATGGATATTAGAAAGCGTATTGTTTCAGAGTGGCTACCTGCGAACTCTTATGAAATAAAAAATGCACCGGAAATATCTGTTTATCATTGGTTCCCTAAGTATGCGAAAGAAAAAAGATATATTGAGATATGGTTGCCTATAGAAAAAACAAGATAACAAAAATTCCAGACAGAATATTCTGTCTGGAATTTTTTATAAACATCCTTATAAGAAGCACCCTTAGGCTGCGCCGTTTTTATTTTCGATTACCTTGTGGGGTCGTAATTTACGATGATGCTCTGCGATGTGAGCGTACTCACTTGCGTAACCTTTGTGCCGTAAACATTCACTTGAATGAGTACAGGGCACTTTGCCAATGCCTTTACGGAAGAAATCTCTTTGTTGTAGTCCATAAATACATTGTTGAGCATTTTCAGTCCCTGTAACGGCTCCAAGGTGCTTAGGTTGTTGTACGAGCCGTCGATATTAACCAAACCGCAATCCACACTCCATTGGGGCAGCTTGGTAACCTTGTTGTTGGAAAAATTGAGGTCGGCAAGCTTGTTTAAGCCGGACAGTACGGAAATATCTGTCAGGGCGTTGTTGGAGATGTTCAGCTTTGTAAGCTCTGCACAGGCAGACAGCGATGTGATAGCGCCAATGGTGTTGTTGGACAAATCCAAATCGGTAAGCGCAGTCAGCTTTTGGAAATCCGTTAAGTCGGTTATGGTGTTGTTCGCGGCAATCAGCGACTTCAATCCACCGATTGCGGTAATGGGGGAGAGCGTGGTTAGATTATTGTGCGAAACATCCAGCGCAGTTATCGCGTTGAGCTTGGAAAGCGCGGTTAAATCGTTTAAGGCGTTGTGGGACAGGTTCACTTCCTGTAACTTTAACAAGTCGGTCAAAGGCGTGATGTTGCGAATGGCATTGTTGCTTAAGTTTAGGTTGATTAGATTCTTTGCCGATTCAAGACCGACAGTCGTAGAAAGAGAACAACCGGTTAAGGTCAGCTTTTGAAGCGCGGGAAGATGCCCGATAATGGGCAGCTCCTCAGCGGCAATCGCGGTGTCTGTAATTGTCAGCTCCTGCAAATTTGCAAGCTTGGAAATGTGGGTCAGTTGACCGGGTACACTTTTATTTATAGTGAGCTTTTCAAGGAATGCCATATGGCGCAGGTCGCTTAGATTGGTCGCGTTTTCCGGAACAGTAAAGTCCTTAATAACCCATAAATCCTTAGTGTAGAGAATCTTATCTGCACTTACCTGCAACAGCTCCCGAAGTGCGGATTCTATAGCGGAATCGGCAAATTTTACCTCTTCCACGACACCACCGACAGTAAAGCCGAAGATAGCGGCAGGACTTACCAAGCCATTATCCGCAACCGCAATCGCGTAGATGACATTCTCCCCGTCCTTCAGCGTAATACCGCCTTGATACAGGTCTTTCTTCACAGAGGGGTACTCTCCGTTGTTTGTAACATAGAGCGTACCTTCGGGTGCAGATATGGTAGCGGTGATATATTGGGTAAAGAATGAGCCTGATGTAATGGGGTCAGGGGAGCAGGTCGGTATATCGGGTCGCATCGCATCCAATTGCGCTTTAATGTCCTTGTTGGTGATGCTGTTGAGCATATTTACAGCATCGAGGAGCTTGTCTTGCTCTACATAGGTTTTGCAAAGCGCGATATACAGCTCCGTACCGCCACCGTCGGCAATCGCCTTAGACAGGGTGTATTCCGCCTTGGTGTAATTGCCGCTTTGTTTGTACTGCTCGGCTAACTCAATGGCAACCGCGGTGTTATCCCCGGCCTGCTTGTAGGTGTAATTGTAAAACCAGGTGGACACGCTGTGATTGCCCTTGCTTTCAAAATAACGGGCAGTGTGCAGTAAAACATCACGCGTGAAATCGCGGTCATATATAAACAGATACCAACCTGTGCAGGCGATAATCGCCAAGGCAAGGAGGATTGGTATGATAATACGCATTGTTCTTTTCATGGTTCGCTCCATTTCGATAAAATATCACAATAATTATACTTCCTTAGGCAGAGTGTGTCAAGGGAAACAAAATCCAATCTGTAAAACCGGCGGATTCCGCCACTTTTTTGGCTATACTTGCGGTAAGATAGTGCGGGGTGATACATATGAAGGGAAAGCCTTTGCTTTTAGCGTTTATAATGGGTATTTTGCTACCCGCATTCCTGTTTACTGTGGCAGAAAAAGTGATTCTCAAAAACCAAGCGGAATTACCGACCGATGGAACAGAAAGCACCGCGCAGACCGAACAGCGCTTGGAAAATAGCGACGACACAATCGCGGTATTGCTATCTGACGGCACGATTTCCCAAATGGAAATGGATACCTACTTGGTAGGCGTATTGCTTGGTGAGATGCCGACTGACTTCCACGATGAAGCACGGAAGGCGCAGGCTGTCGTGGCAAGAACTTATGCGCGCAAACGCAACACAAGCGGTCAAAAGCACGATTTCGGTGCGGTGTGTACGGATTCTACCTGCTGTCAAGCCTATCGTTCCGTTGATTCGTTTTTATCGTCCGGTGGAACGCAAACTGCGGTAGATAAGGTATCTGCTTTGGTGGCAAGCACGACCAATCAAGTGCTGACCTTTCAAGGCGCGTTGATTGAAGCGACCTACTTTTCCTGCTCCGGTGGCAGGACAGAGGACGCTGTGGCGGTATGGGGAACGGAAATTCCCTATTTGCAGGCGGTGGAAAGCCCCGGTGAGGAGAACGCTACCTATTACACAGACAGCGTGAAATTTTCAGCCCGTGCGTTTGCCGAGCTTTTGGGAATCAATTCCAAGGGCGCGCCCCACACCTGGTTTGGCGCAACAACCTATACCGACGGTGGCGGTGTGGCTACAATGGTGATTGGCGGAAAAACCTTTCAGGGGACAATCCTGCGACAAAAATTAGGTCTGCGTTCCACAGCCTTTATGCTCACAGCGGTGGGGGACTCAATTCATATTACAACCAAAGGCTTTGGTCATCGTGTGGGTATGAGCCAATATGGCGCGGATGCGATGGCGGTGAAAGGGCATACCTATGAAGAAATTCTTGCTCATTATTATCCCGGAACGGAGCTTGAAATTTACATGCAGAATTGACAAAGGTAAATTATTTTAGTAAAATAGGGAAAATTGTTGAAAGGGGGGATAGGTTATGCCGATTCAAATTCCCAACGATTTACCTGCAACAGGCATTTTGCAACAGGAGAATATCTTCGTTATGCCTGAGGATAGGGCAATGACGCAGGACATTCGTCCGCTTGAAATTGTGGTACTGAATTTGATGCCCACCAAAATTGCAACGGAAACCCAG
>JAZNGK010000114.1:0-4515 GCA_045576395.1 Faecousia sp.
TTGATAATGTCGCCGGAGCCCTTCACGTAGCAAGCGGTACCCAGGCATACTGCAACTGCGATATCACCGTCGGGATTGAGCTTGAACTGTGCATAGAAGGTAGCAATACCGTAGATCTTCTCAACGGGAGTGCCGGTCTTCTCTGCGATGATCTTCTGCACTTCGTAAGGCAGATAGCCGTAGATTGCCTGAGCTTCCTGCATAATGGGCATTGTTGCGCCGGGCATGCCCTTATACTTCTCGATTACTGCAAGCAACTGTGCTTCCTGCTCGGGAGTGCCACGAAATTCAACCGTAGTCAATTTCTTTTTCATGGTAGTAAATTCCTCCTGATGAATTACTTTATAAAATATAAGCAGTTTATTATATCATATAATTTTATAAAAGTCTATAGGTTTGTGAAAAATTCATCAAATTTTGGTGGAAAAGCAAACCGACACAGCCGTCCGGTCGGGATTTTTGTGCAGTATGAGAAGGTCGAAGATGCGCTTTTTTCAAATGTAAACTTTTTGTGAATTTGCACCGTTGCCGCGTAAAATCAAAAAAAGGAGTACGAGCAGCTTGGCTCTTACTCCTTATCTTGATTCAATCAATCCTTACGGATCACCTTTTTGCACCACGTGCGCTTGTTGCACTTGGGGCATTTGAGATAACGCGTCGTACCTCTGTGCATGGCGCCCAGTGCCTCTTTATAGGTGGGCACGATTTCGTACCCGCAATTCTTGCACTTGTAAGCCCCTACGCTGACCTCCAGCTTCAAGGCATAAAAGCACGGAATCAAAAATACGACGACTACCGCAAGAATGACGACCAGCTGCCAGGGTCCTTCCGGCACAAAAAATGCTGCCGCGAAAAGACCCGCAAACAACGCCAGCATGCTGACGGTCATGATTGCCCACATCGCAGACCATATCGTTTTGTTTTTTCTTTCAATTTCTTTTGCCATTTCCAGCAAAAGCTGCTCGTTTTTCTCTTGATTGTTTTCCATGGTTACCTTCTCCCCACTTAATAATTCGTTGACACTGATACCGAGAATTTCACACAGCGCAAGCATCAGGGTAGCGTCGGGCAAGGATCTGCCCGTTTCCCATTTGGATACCGCTCTGTCGGTAATGTTCAGTTTTTCTGCAAGCTGCGCCTGGGTCAAGCCCTGCAGCTTTCTGCGCTCGGCAATAAATCTGCCGATCTTGATCTGATCCATTCGTCAATTCCCTCCTTTCACGCTTATTTTAGGAGAAATGATAGCCAAAGTCAACATACTGCCGGTAGAGTGGGGAGTTTTCTACCCGAAACAGTGGTTTTGGATGCTTCAAGTATGCTTTTTCATTTCCAGATACGGCAGGAAATCAAATCCCGCCTTTTTGTAAACGCCGATGGCGCGCTCGTTTTCTTCTTCAACCTCAAGGCGCAAAAGCGCGTTCGGGTAGGTGCGCGACACCTGCTCGATAAAGCGACTGCCAAAGCCTCTGCCGCGAAAGTCGTCTCGGATATAAATGTCCTCTATCCAGATGCATCTCTTGCCAAACTCGGTGGAGTAGCTTTTTGCCAGCATGGCGTAGCCGCAGATCTCTCCGTCCGACTCAAATACGTAGCCCTCTACGTAAGGGCTGCCTTTCATGCAGGCATCCACGTCGGCATAAAAGATCTCGTCCGAGCCGTTTGTTGACACGTAGGGCGTGGCGTAAAACTCACGCATGAGCGCAACCACGGCTTCCCTGTCCGCATTTGTGATAGTTCTGATAACGTCGTTCATATAAGCTCCTTATTTTTGTTCTGCACCCTCAACAAGACCTGCAACGTATGCGTGCACGTCAAAATCCTTTTGCACACGGTACATCTCGTTTTCATAGCTGATGGTATTATTTTCGGACGCAACCACAGCCAAAGAATTGACCGCAACACCGTTTGCATTGCAAAAGCTGACCGTATAGGCGTCTGCGTACATACCCACCTTCGTCTCTTTCAGCTCCAGCGAAGAAAAGGTGTCACAGATCTCGCGCACGGTGGCTCTGTCGGTAATGACGTAGTCGGTATAGGTCTGATCGGTATTGGAATATACGCGGATCTCAATGCTGCCCGTGTTGCGCGTGGCAGTCAGCGCATCCTGCATGGGATTTTTTGTGCCGCAGCTGCACAGTCCGATCACAAGCAAAATCAATAAAGCAATGGTAATACTCTTTTTCACGGTGCGCCCCCCTATTATATTTATTCTTTGAACTCATGTTCTTTGGTATCATCGTCCAATAGTGACACCAGTTTATTTTTATATGCATTGAGTTGCACTTCATCATCGGCAAATGTTTTTTTGATCAATTCGTAAACCATTTGTGCCGAGGGAATCCCTCTTATATACAAAAATGTAGGATCGGTAATTTCATAATGAGAAATTACGTCAATAAGATAATCAACGATTTCAACTGCTTCTCGACTTCTGCCTACGTCACAAAGAATGTAGGCATAAGAATATCTGACAAAGCAACCGCTCAGCTCCATCGGTTCTTTTTTCGGATTTGGAGAATAGCACTTCAGCTTTTCATATAATTGGTTTTCAACTTCGGTTTTCCCGCAATATACGGCACATTGAAATAAATTAAACGTATTGGTTGCATTGCTGTTTTTGAGATATAGTTTTTCAAACATTGGATATGCTTGTACGTGTTTTCCATTTCTTGATAAAATCAATGCCTGCTGTAATTCCGTTTCTGATCTTTCTTGATCAGACTTGCTTTTTCCTTTCAACCAACCAAAGAATCCCACAGCTCGTATCCTCCGTCAAATTCAAGTTTATCCGTTGGTTATATTATACCATAATTTTCGGCAAAAGTAAATAGGACAGCGTTTTTTTACAAAATGAACCACCCTTGTCGTAGGGCGGGGGCTTGCTCCCGCCGATAAATTCATAAGCAAAAAGCGGCGGCACCAAGGCACCGCCCTACAAAAACGTAAAACAGCACCCACCAAAAGTGAGTGCTGTAAGCATACAGATTATTTCGTAATTTCGCCGTCGGAGCAAACGATCGTCTCAATGCTCGCGGACATACCCCAGTTCGGGCAGCGTTCGGTGATGGCAGTCCACTCTTGCATGGTGCCTGCAAAATTGATAACGGTCAACGCGGTGCAACCGTCAAAAACACCGTCGCCCAAGGTCGTCAGACTCACAGGAAGCATCACGCTCGAAAGGCTGGTGCAATTCGCAAACGCCAGCACTTCGATCTCGGTCACACCTTCGGGAATGTTGATGGATGTAAGCCCGGTTTCTGCAAACGCAGTGCTGCCAATGCACACAATACTGCCCGGCAGCGTAATGCTCTGCAGCATAGTCTTTTTCATAAACGCAGCCGGCAGTATATGCGTTACAGCAACGCCGTCGTGCTCAGCAGGAATTTCTACGTGCGTCAAATCAAAGGTCGTTGTTGCCCTTACGCTGTGTGTGCCGCCCGACATATCACAAAAGTCCAGGTCTCCCTGCTCCGTTTGATCTTGGGGGGTGCTTATCATTTCATCACAAGAAATCAGCGACATGAGAAAACATGAAGTTAAGATGAAGACTATCATGAAAGACAAAATGCGATATGCTTTTTTCATACGATTGCTCTCCTTTGCAGATCATGGCTTGAATTCAGTATAACATATCCTGCCAAAAATGTCAATTGCCTAAATTGTTGCACCAAATTTGCACCAATTTACACCAACATTCAACGCTTATTCTACTCGACAAATTGGAATTTGTCGTTATAAATCAATCTTGATTTCGTATTTATCGTCAATGAGTATATAATTCGCATTATGTTTTTGTGCGAGGTTTAACATTTCTGCATTATCTGCCAATACACTCTCCATCGTACACCATTCATCATCCAGACGATTCTCAATGATGTTTGCATATTTCTTTATGTCGGCAAAGTGGTTTCTGATATATTCCTCACTCATTACAAGGCAGTAATATTTGATGCTTCCGAGATATTCGGAGTCAAAGTCTTTTTGCCAATCAAATGGAATGTAGCAACCTTCAACAACCAAATTTTGTTTATTTTCGATTGCAGTTTTAATCATTTCACGAACAATGGGCCATAAATATGCAGTCAACTCTTTATCTTCACTCATTGGTGTAAGCTTCGTGTTTCCGCTACGGATTAACCCCATTTTTAAGTGATCGATTGACATATACGGATATTTATATTTTTCGAGTAAGTTTTGAGCAAGTGCTGTTTTGCCTGTATGCGTTGCTCCTGTAATTAAAACAATCATTATCTCACCTACAAATTCAAGTTTATCTATTAGTTGTATTATACCGTAAAAACGGTGAAAAGTAAATAGGACGGCAGAGTTTTTACAAATTGAACCGCCCTTTTTGATTAAAGCAAATCGTGTTCGATAGATTCAGCCATCTTGGCTTTTTATTCCTTGAAGATGTGAATGTTTTAGTTTACAGTTATGAGCTTGCTTCGCAAGCGTTATGATACGCCAACGGCGTAGTTATGATATGATTGCCCTTGTTACTTCTAACTGCCCGAA
>JAZNGK010000115.1:0-10510 GCA_045576395.1 Faecousia sp.
CGTCATCGAGCACCTGCAGTAGTATATTCAGCACATCCGGATGGGCTTTTTCAATCTCATCAAACAGCACAACGGAATAAGGCTTTCTGCGGATTTTCTCTGTCAGCTGACCGGCTTCGTCATAGCCTATATAGCCGGGAGGTGAGCCGATGAGCTTAGATACGGTGTGCTTTTCCATAAATTCCGACATATCCAGCCGAATCAGCGCATCCACGGAATCAAACATATCGTTGGCAAGGCACTTGACAAGCTCCGTCTTGCCCACACCGGTGGGGCCCACAAAAATGAAGGACACAGGTTTTTTCTTGGGGCTAATCCCTACGCGATTTCTGCGAATGGCTCTTGCCACCGCATCAACCGCTTCGTCTTGACCGACGATATGGGTCTTTAGGCGGTCAGCCAAGCCCTTAATCTGCTGATATTCCTGCGCTTTAATCTTGCTTGCCGGAATCTTTGTCCAAAGCTCGATAATACGCGCCAAATTCTCCATCGTAACGGCAGGTGCGGGAATTTTATCCAATTCGGCAATCTGCGCCTCGAGCTGACACAGCTTACTACGAATGACCGCCAAGCGCTCATAATGCTCATTTTCCGTATCCTCGGTGAGCATACGCAGTTCCAGCTCATAGTCATCGCGTTCCTTTTTCTTCTCTGCGCGCAGAGAAATTTCCTTGGAACGCAAATTCAAATCGGAGCACGCCTCGTCCAGCAGGTCAATCGCCTTGTCCGGCAGGAAACGGTCGGTAATATATCGCTCGGAGAGCATCACGCATTGGCGCGCAATCTCCGGTGATATAGATACGCCATGGAAATCCGCATACGCCTTGGCTATCCCCTGCATAATTTGACACGCCTCTTCCAGGCTCGGCTCGGCAACCGTTACCGGCTGAAAACGCCGTTCCAATGCCGCGTCCTTTTCAATATGCTTGCGGTATTCCTGGAAGGTGGTTGCGCCGATTACCTGAATTTCACCGCGAGAGAGGGCAGGTTTTAGAATATTGGCGGCATTCATAGAGCCTTCCGCATCACCTGCGCCCACCAAATTATGCACTTCATCAATGACCAAAATGATGTTGCCACAGGCCTTTACTTCGGCAATCAGGCTCTTCATACGGCTTTCAAACTGTCCGCGGAATTGCGTGCCTGCAACCAAGGCGGTCAAGTCCAGCAAAAACACTTCCTTATCTTTGAGCTTATGTGGCACATTTCCTGCCGCAATCCGCTGGGCAAGACCCTCGGCAATTGCGGTTTTACCAACACCCGGCTCACCAATCAAACAGGGGTTGTTCTTCTGCCGACGGTTCAAAATCTGCACAACGCGTTCGGTTTCGACATCTCTGCCTATCACCTTATCTAGCTTCCCCTCACGGGCGCGACCGGTTAGATTCATACAATAGCTATCCAGGAATTTGCGCTTTTTCTTCTTTTCTTTGGATTCTTTTCCCTCTTCCGTATCCTGCGGTTTTTCGGCAGACGCCGCGCCCTTCTCTCCGCTGACGCTACCAAACAGCTGGTTGAGCATAGGAAAAGTGGCGGTACGGCTTTCCGTTTCGTCCGAATCCTCATCGTCGATTTGACCGAACATACTGCTCATTTCATCGGACAGAGAGTCCAAATCATCCTCGGAAAAGCCCATCTGCTTTACTGCAGCATCGATTTGGGGAATCCCCAAGCTTCTGGCGCACTTCAGGCAGTAGCCTTCGTTCATACTGACACCGTTTTCAATCTTTGTAATAAAGACAACGGCCATATTTTTCTTACATTTGGTACACAATTTTGGCTGCATACACTTCTCACAACCTTTCTTCCGGTAGAATAACACAAACAAACCGGAAAAAGAAAAACAATTTATGAATTTTCAAATAAGCTTTCACAGGTAAATTTATCAACCCCGTCATCATACCACAGACGGGTCATATATAAACCGCCCGGCGGGACTGTGGGGCCTGCGGCTGTGCGATTGCCTTGGGCGAGGATTTCACCGATTTTCTCGGGCGGAAATTTCCCCTCTGCGGCATAGACCACCGTACCGGCCATCGCCCGTGCCATATTATATAAAAAGCCGTTTGCACAGACCTTTAGCTCTATGATATTACCCTTACGCGCCACATTGTAATAATATACTGTGCGTACGGTAGATTTTACATCCGTACCCAAGCTGCGTACCGCGGCAAAGTCGTGGGTGCCCACAAATTGGTCTGCCGCCGCCTGCATAATCTTCTCGTCCAAATGTCCGGGGTAAAACCATGCGCGATTAACATAGAACGGGTCCCGTACGCGAGAATTATAAATGGTATAGGTGTATTCCTTACGCACACATGAGCCGATGGCATTGAAATTTTCGTTTACCTCAAAGGCCTTTGTAACCACAATATCCACAGGTAAATGCGTATTGAGCGCATAGGGTAATCGCTCGCACGGAATGGTGGAATCGGTGCGAAAATTTGCCACATAGCACCGCGCATGGACACCGGCATCCGTCCGACCGCAACCGGTTACATGGACACTATGCCCCACAACCATCATAATGGCTTTTTCCAAGGTCTGTTGGACAGTGGGTAAGTTTTTTTGCATCTGCCAGCCATGGTAGGCGGTGCCCTCATAGGTTAAAAACAATGCAATATTGCGCATAACGACCTCACAATCCCATGTTTGCCACCATGATGACAGCCCCTGCCAACACCGGCAACAGGAAAAAAGTGATATAATCAAGGCGTTTGAATCGCAAAAGCTTCATTTTCGTACGCCCGTCGCCACCTTGATAACAGCGGCACTCCATAGCGGTTGCCAGCTCATCTGCGCGGCGGAAGGCGCTGATAAACAGCGGCACCAAAATCGGCACCAACGCCTTTACCCGTTGCAACAAGCTACCGTTTTCAAAATCGGCGCCGCGCGCTTTTTGGGCAGAAATTATCTTGTCGGTTTCCTCTATCAGTGTGGGAATAAACCGCAGGGCAATACACATCATCATCGCCAATTCGTGAATCGGCAGATGCAATTTCTTCAAGGGGCTAAGAAGGGATTCCAAGCCGTCTGTTAAGCTAATCGGAGATGTGGTATAGGTCAACAAAAAAGTGGCGGAAATCAGCATAAGAATCCGAATCACCATAAACACTGCCATCGTTACGCCCTCCAGGGTGATGGTAATGCGCCAGAACTGCACCAAGACCGTTTCACCGGCTGTAAACAGCAGGTTCAGGATTCCCGTAAATACCAAAATCATCACAAGCGGCTTCATACCGCGCACAATGGCTTTTACGGGAATTTCGGAAATCGCGACAGCGCCTGATAAAAAGACAAATACCATCGCGTAGGACAGCCAATTTTCAGCAGAAAACAGCGCGACAATATACACAATCAGCGCAATCAGCTTGGTTCTGGGGTCCAGGCGGTGTACGACGGAATTTCCCGGAAAATACTGCCCTAATGTAATGTCCTTAAGCATGGGCATTCCCCTCCTTTAACCGACACAATTCCTGCACCGCCTGCTCCATGGTATAGACCTGCTTCACAGGAATGCCCATATTTTGCAGTCGCAGGAACAATCGTGTAACCTCGGGAATGTCCAGCCCCATATCCAATAAGGCTTGCGCGTGGGTGAACACCTCTGTGGGTGTGCCGTCCATGGCAAGGGTAGCATCGTTCATCACAAGCAAGCGCTGCGCAAGGCGCGCCACATCGTTCATAGAGTGGCTGACCATCATAATGGTAGCATTTTTTGCCTTACGGTAACTTTCGATATTGCGGAGAATATCCTCCCTGCCCTCCGGGTCAAGGCCGGCAGTCGGCTCGTCCAAAATCAAAATTTCCGGTTCCATCGCAATCACACCAGCTATGGCAACGCGTCGTTTCTGCCCACCGGACAAGTCAAACGGAGATGCTGTCAACTGTTCGTCGGAAACGCCAACAAAGCCGGCAGCCTCACGCACGCGACGGTCAATCTCCTCCGACGACAGACCCATATTCTTCGGGCCAAATGCGATATCCTGATACACCGTTTCCTCAAAAAGCTGATACTCCGGGTATTGGAATACCAGGCCCACCCGAAAACGGCTTTGTCGGGTCAGCTTTTTATCCGACCATATATCCTTCCCATCCAGCAAAATCTCACCGGAAGTGGGCTTTAGCAATCCGTTTAGATGCTGCATTAAGGTGGACTTACCAGAGCCGGTATGTCCAATCACACCGATAAATTCCCCCCGTTCAACGGAAAAGGACACATCCTTCAATGCCGTATGGGCAAAGGGTGTACCGATGCTATAAGTATGCTGAAGGTTTTTAACCTGCAAAATAGGTGCCAATTTTCTATCCTCCTGTGGGTCAGGCCTTGAATACCTCATCAAGTACCTGCGCACATTCTTCTACGTTCAATCGGTCTAACGGAAGGGAAAAGCCGCACGCATTTAATCGCGCGCACAGCTCCACCGTTTCCGGTGCGGCAAGCCCCATATCGTGAAGCTTCTCCACTTGAGAGAATACTTCCTTTGGTGTGCCGTCCAATGCGACCTTGCCTTTATCCAACACCACAACCCGTTGGGCTTCTGCCGCCTCATTCATATGGTGGGTGATGAGTATAACGGTAATTTTCTTCTCTTGATTCAGCCGTTTAACGGTTTCCATGACCTCGCGACGGCCTTTCGGGTCCAGCATGGCGGTAGGCTCGTCCAAAACAATACATTTCGGCTCCATGGCAATCACGCCTGCTATGGCAATTCGTTGCTTCTGTCCACCGGAAAGCAGATGGGGCGCGTGGTTTCGGTACGCATACATACCCACCTGTTTTAATGCGCTATCCACTCTCTGCCGAATGGCCGGTGCGGCAATCCCCAAATTCTCAGGGCCAAACGCCACATCCTCTTCCACAACATTGGCTACAATTTGGTTGTCGGGATTTTGGAATACCATACCCACAGTCCTGCGTACCGCAATCAGCTTTTCCGGGTCGGCAGTATCCATACCGGCAACATACACCTTGCCGCCACTTGGCAGAAGAATACTGTTAAAATGCTTGGCAAGGGTGGATTTTCCACAGCCGTTACTGCCCAAAATCGCTACAAAGCTACCTTGCTCAATTGTAAGGCTCAAGTCCTCAAACACGGCAACACCGGGTGCATCGTCTACACCCGGATATGTGTATGCCAAATTTTCTACGGAAATTGCAGTGCTCAACATCGCACCTCCCAATTACGGTGTCCAACGACCGGTTGCGCCGCAGGGCAACATCAGCCCCGACGATTTTACCGGCAGACCCAACTCTCCCACAGCCGTACTGCCCCCATGGGTTGCACCAAACACCACATCCGATGCATAGCCCACAGCCGAGGGCGCCAAACCGGTGGTGTAGGAATTGATAATCACAAACAAGGGGTTATCGGTGAGGAGCTTGCCGACTTCCAGCAGGAAGGGGTAAAAGCTCGTTTCCATTTTCCAAATCTCACCGCTCGGACCGCGACCATAGCTGGGTGGGTCCATAATAATGCCGTCATAACGACGACCGCGACGGATTTCCCGTTGGATAAACTTCGCACAGTCGTCCACTATCCAATGAATCGGTCTATCTGCAAGGCCGGAGGTCATCGCATTTTCCTTTGCCCAAGAAACCATACCCTTGGAAGCGTCCACATGGAACACCTCTGCGCCACCGGCTGCTGCCGCCAATGTTGCGCCACCGGAATAAGCAAACAGGTTCAGCACTCTTGTGGGACGGCTGGCAGAGGCAACCTTCTCGCGGATAAAATCCCAATTGGCCGCCTGCTCGGGAAATACGCCTGTGTGCTTAAAGTTCATAGGTTTTACATTGAAGGTCAAATAATCCTTATAATGAATCTGCCACCGTTCGGGTAGCTTATGGTCGGTCCAATGTCCACCGCCTGTGGAAGAACGGACATATCGGGCATCGTACTTCTTCCAAGCAGGGTCTGCGTGCGGTGTGTCCCAAATGACCTGCGGGTCGGGACGCACCAAAATATACTTACCCCACCGTTCCAGCCGTTCACCGCCAGCGGTGTCCAATACCTCATATTCTTTCCAGCCGTCGGAAATCCAAATCATCTTTTTCTCCTTATGTGGCAACTGCTTAGTGCGTATGGGTCGGACAGACCTTGTAGGGCGCTTTTACACTCTGTTGCAGGTTGTTCCGAATTCCTCTAAACCAGCCGTCGCTTCCATCTGCGTTGATATAATACACATAGTCGTCCCGTAAATAGTCAGATAACAGACTGTACGGTGCGGCTTTTAGAATTTCGTTAATATCGTTTTGGGTCATTTTCACAAGACCCCGTTTTTGAATCCGTACGGACGCATCCAGCTTGGCGTGTTGATAGCACGCTGCGGTCGCCACACCGCCACCGGAGCAGTAATCCACCAAGACATGCTTATCGCAGGTTTGCTTCGGCATATCCTCCGGATACACAACCGCGTCGCTGGTAACAATAAAATCGCTGGGATTTAAGGGAGAAACCAAGCGGATATCCCCTGTGCAGGCATCGGTTGCCAGCTTGCCGGAGCTTAAGCACATTTTCACACTCTGAAGCTTACTGCCGCTGTATAACATAATATTACTCTTGCCCGCATGCAGGGGTCCCATAACCTTATTAAACAGGTAGGCAGCAGGATTGTTCACAGTAATACAGTTGATAACCTCCGGGTCATCAAAGCCGCACCACACCGCTGCGGTATAGTAGCCGGTAAAGCCACAGTACCAACGGTCCTTATTATCGCCCGAAGTACCGGTCTTACCTGCGGTAGAAACACCATACGCAGGAAACAGGTCTGCCTCTGTACCGGTACCCTCATTGGTAGCGGCAGTTAAGCAATAATTCATATAATCCACAGTCTTTTTGCTGAGAATCTGCTCGGTTTGCTGGGTGTTATCCAAAACCAAATTACCCTTACTGTCATAGACCTTGGTGAAGGTTCTGCCGCTACGGTAGACACCCTCATTGGCAAAGGTAGCAAACGCGCTGGACATATCCCGAACGGTAACGCCATGGGTTTGCGCACCCATCGCCAACGGTCCGATTCCGATATCGCTATGCACCATACCGCCTGCATCCACATAGCTCTCCACCAGCGTATCCAGGCCAAACTTCTCCTTGGCAAACTTAAACGCATAGCTTGCACCGGATTTATCCAGCGTATTGGCCGCCGCCGCATTGACAGAACGCACAACCGCGCGGTAAATGGTACGGGCATAGGAATAGGTGCGTGTGTCGTTCAAGGGGTACGGGCTGTTTCCGTCATAACTCACAGGCAAATCCTTAATAACCGTCGCAGGTGTAATGGCGCCGGATTCGAAAGCAGGTGCATATACAGTCAACGGCTTAATGGACGAGCCGGATTGACGCTCAGAATCGGTAGCACGATTCCACGCATCGTGTTCGGTCTTCTCACCCACACCGCCTGCCATCGCCACAATGTCGCCCGAGCGATTATCGATAATCACCATAGCCGATTGCAGCTGCTGACCGCCACGCGTGTCGGGGATTTTGCTTAAGTCGGTATAAATGGCATCCACACTGTCCTGCACCTTTTTATCAAAGGTTGTATAGATGCTGTAACCTGCCTTTTGAATCTGTTGCATCATCATCTCGCGTGTGCTGGAGTTCCATTGGAAGCCTGCTTGCTCCGCGAGCGCCTTTGCCACATCCTCCAAAACCGTATCGCCAAAGTAGGAATATACGGATTTGGAATTATCCTTCAGCACTGCCGTTTGCGTATCGCATTTCGGGCAATAGTACACGCTGTTTTCTTTTCTGTAAGTGCTGACTAAGCCGCGGTAATCACAAGCTTCGTTATCACAGCTAGCCAAACGGTCGGCATCGTCCACACCGGGCTTTAGAACAAGCTCCTGTGCAATTGCCGCTTCGTATTCATCTTCCTCCAGCCAGCCATACGCCCGCATCGCCCAAAGCACATCTTCTTTGCGCTTTTTATTGTTTTCAAAGTTCTGATAAGGGTCATAGTAGGTGGGAGAATTGGTAATGCTGATTAAGCTGGCACATTCTGCGGTGGTAAGAAGTTCCAATTCCTTGCCGAAATAGGTTTCTGCCGCACTACGCACGCCACGACAGCCCTGCCCCAAATAGATGCAGTTGAGGTACATTTCCATAATGGTATCCTTGTGGTAGCGCTTTTCCAGCTGTAATGCGCGGAAAATTTCCAGCACCTTCCGTTGCACCGTTACATCATCGGCAGACTCGTCTTCAAACAGCAACAGATTTTTAATAAGCTGTTGGGTAATGCTGGAGCCACCCACAGAGTCATCGCCAAAGAACATTCTCGCACACGCCTTAATGGTCGTTACCCAATCCACGCCTTGGTGGGTATAGAAGCGGTGGTCCTCTATCGCGATAGCCGCGTGGACCAAATCTTCGGGAATATCCGCAAGGTCTGCCCATTTACTGCTGGTTGTGGCAAAAATCTGCTGATATACTTGAATATCACCGTTTTCATCGACATAGAACATATTGGAGTTTTTTTCCATCTCCACATCTTCAATGTCCATACTTGCCATAGGCAGAATATCCTCCTGCAAGTAATCACCCAGGATTCCGGCAAATACAAAGCCGCATACGATGCCGATAAGCAGCACCGTAATCAATCCGCCTGCAATTACTTTTAGTACGGAAGCTGCAATATGCCACACCCGTTTGAGTGTATTCACACTTACGGGCAATTGCCAATCCTGCCTCGGTAATTTCTTCTTTTCTTGGTCCATTTATATTAACCTCCATCGTTTCGGCAAGCAGCCAACATGGTCAATTTTCCGATACGCATAGTATGGGAGTATACTATATCACATAACATTATAGCACAACCCTACGCAAAACGAAAGACCTAATTTATGAAATATCTTTTAATTTCATATAGTATACCCCCATACCTTCTTTCATAAAAATTTTTCCTGTGGATATACTAAAATTACCGACCCGTTCAGACTTGATTTTCCTATTGATTGCGGTTAAAATAGAATTATAAATACAATTGGGGGGTATCTCATATGTCTGAAGAATACGGTTCTGATTTTATGACCATTGTAGATGAAGACGGTACGGAATTCGAATTGGAAATTCTCACCACGGTTGAATACAATGACGCTACCTACTTGGCAGTAATCCCTGCCGGTGATGACGATACAAAGGATTTAGAGATTAGTATTCTCAAGTCCGTCGAGGAAGACGAGGACGAACCCATTCTGTGCGCCATTGAAGACGAAGCGGAGCTGGAGGCTGTATACAATTTGATTATGGACCAGCTTTACGCAGAGGAAGACGAGGAATAAGCACGCTTCCTGCTTGGTTCGTAATGCCGTCCTTTTGGACCCACATTTATTTATAGGGATGTTAGACTTCCCGGTCGGATTGCAGACCTCCCGCCTATGCTTTGACATCAGGTGGACGTTGGGAGCAGCGAAGGCCCGGAGCGGCAACCCACCTGCCATTTCGTGCAGGTCATAATTGGACGCGTACGGCCGAAGCGGGTGTGGCATGGGGAGCTTAGCTCCCCATGTTTTTTATGTAAAATCCCTAAAAAAATGTAAACTTTTTTTATAATTTCGCTAAAGTGAAAGAATCCCCTTGCAACAAAGAGAGAAATCGGTTACAATAGCATAGTCTATTGCGTCTACACAAGACGCAACACATACCAATCGTATTGAGAGGAATTGATTACATGAGCGCATCCGATAAGAAGAAGCTCCGCAAGGAGCAAACCGCTGCCCAACTAACCGAAAAGCAGCGCAGAGAACAAGCCGAGGCAAAAAAGCTCAAAGCCTTTTCCGTGGCCTTTGTGGCAATTATGCTTGTTGTTGCCCTAACGACTGCCGGCATTTTAGGCGTCAGAGCTGTTAACAACTCGGGTATCATTGACAGAAACACCCTTGCCGCCACCACAGGCGAACATGAGCTAAACAGCGTACAGGTAAACTATTATTTAGTTGACCAAATCAGAACCATTTATCAGCAATGGGAAACCACCTACGGCGAGAGTGCTTCCATATACGCATCTATGATGGGTTTGGATATCAACAAGCCCTTAAATAAGCAGAACAACCCTTCCAAAGAGGGTGAAACCTGGGCAGACCATTTCCTGCAAGAGGCTTTGAACAAGGCCAAGAGCGATTATGCGCTTTACGACAAGGCGATGGCAGAGGGCTTTACCCTGTCCGAAGACGAGCAGAAGGAGCTTGACAGCGTTTCTGCGCAATTGGACTTCTACGCCCTGTATTCCGGCTTCAAAAACAGCGATAAGTATTTGCGCTCCGTTTACGGCTTCGGCGCAGATGTGGAATCCTATCTGCAATACACAAAGGTCGCAACCATCGCCTCGGCTTACTTTGCCAAGCATCAGCAGAGCCTTAGCTATGATGATGCGGCGATTCGCGCCCATGAGAAGGACCACTTTAACGACTTCTCCTCCTTTAGCTATGCCAGCTACTACCTAAGCACCTCCGCCTTCCTCACCGGCGGTACAACCGACGAGTCCGGCAACAAAACCTACTCCGACGACG
>JAZNGK010000116.1:0-2861 GCA_045576395.1 Faecousia sp.
GACATTAGGGGTTCATAAATTGCAAAATTTTGAGTTCTGTGGTTCGGATTTTCACTTTTCATTTAGGTGTCCGAATAAAACTGTTTGTGTAAGACGGTAAAACCTGTTGCAGCAGTAGCATAAAACAAGAAGACACTATTACCATCCGAACACAGGAGTTCGTAAGATAATAGTGTCTTCATTATGGTACGCCGGAAGGGACTCGAACCCCCAACCCTCGGAACCGGAATCCGATGCTCTATCCATTGAGCCACCGGCGCATACAAAAGCTACGCTATTATAGCAAGCTTTTGTCGGTTTGTAAAGGGGAATTCCGAAAGTTTCTAGCCCTATTTCCTGAATTCTTTTTCAAAAATGGTTGTTTTTCCGCCAAAAATATGCTATACTCCCCTTAAAGTATCCTTTTTGGGAGGTTTTCTTATGGCTTCGCAGCATTTTCGTTCCGCTTTGAACGGTTTTAATCGGCAGGATGTCGTCCGTTATATTGAATACTTAACCAATCAACACAACGCCCAAGTTGAGCAGCTTAACAACCAGCTGCTCAACGCCAAAGCGCCCGTTAATCACGAATTACAGGCAAAGCTGGATGCCGCGTTGGCAAAATGCGCCCAATTAGAAGCGCAATTGGCGAATACTTCCGCAAGTAGCACCGAGCAAGAGCTGGAAGCCTATCGCAGAGCAGAACGGGCAGAACGGATTGCCCAGGACCGCGCGCAACAAATCTGCACCCAAGCCAACGCCATTTTGGCAGACACCACCGCAAAGGCCGAAGCCGCCACAACCCGTATCGCAGAGCTGGCTGACCAAGCCAACGCCCAATTGCAGGCTTATCAAGCGGCAATTTCCGGCACCCAAACCCTATTCCAAGATGCGGTTGACGCGCTCTATGCAATCAAACCCGAAAATTAAAAACAAAAGGGAAAGCATAGCGCTTTCCCTTTTTTGAGGTATTTTATGGAGATTTTCTATCCCAAATATTATGATAACTTCGTCTGCCTTGCCGACCGCTGTCCGGACAGCTGTTGCAAGGAGTGGGGCGTGGATGTAGACGATACAACCGCCACCTGCTACCGCAATCTGTCCGGCCCCTTGGGCGACCGCCTGCGGCAGGTGTTGCAGGACACAGACGACGGCACCGTTATGGCCATTGAAAACGGACGGTGTCCTATGTGGCAATCAAATGGCCTGTGCCGAATCCAAGCTGAATTGGGGCACGATGCGCTGTGTAAGGTGTGTCGTGAATTCCCGCGTTTACGGCACGACTATGGCGATTTTATGGAATTGGATTTGGCGCTGTCCTGCCCCGAGGCCGCGCGGCTGATTCTCGCGGAACGCACGCCTGCTTGCGTGCAACAAAGCACATCGGAAGATATTTCTCCCGAATATGATACGCAGATTATGGACATTCTCCGTCGTACACGCAGGGAATTTCTGCATTTTTTAGATACCGCAACGCACTCCTTTCCGCAAATTTTGGCCGTTTTGTTGGTGTACGCCCACGATGTACAGGAAGAACTCGACGGGGGCGCCACCGCAGTGCTGAATCCCGCGGATTTCCTTGCCGACGTCAAACGCTATATGGGAAGCGGAAATATACAGAATTTGCAGGAATTTTTCCTACAAATGGAAATTCTCACGCCCGAATGGAAGGCACGGCTGGCTTCCCCTGCCCAATTACCCCAATGGGACGGCCGATTCATGGCATTGTTGCGCTACTTTTTGCATCGCTACTATCTGCAGGCGGTATCGGATTATGATGTCCTCTGCCGCGTGAAATTTGCCATAGCCGCCTGCCTGTTAATCGGTTATCTGGGCGGTGATTTGGTAGAAACCGCACAGCAGTTCTCGAAAGAAATCGAAAATGACCCCGACAATGTAGAAGCAATTTTGGACGGTGCCTACCGTTCCCCTGCCCTGACCGACTTGGCTTTATTGGGGTTAATGCGTGGATAAGAAATGCGCGCACAGGATTTTATATGCCCCACGCACACACGCACCATAAATCGCTCCCAATTTCGCAAAAACCCTTGACAAACCGCCTTTCACCTGCTATAATTCAAAAGCTGTCTGCAATCGCGGACGCAATATGGGGGTATAGCTCAGCTGGGAGAGCGCTTGAATGGCATTCAAGAGGTCAGCGGTTCGATCCCGCTTATCTCCACCACCGAGTCCTGAAAACCAATGGTTTTCAGGACTTTTTCTTTGTCAAAATGGTGGTTTTGCCTCTTAAATGCCATTTATTCGAACCAGGCCGCTACACCCGATTTCCCCGCTACACTTTATCTTGAATCCATCTTGAATCAGGATGATTTTAGGTGGTCCACTATGTCCAAAACGTTTCCGAAAGTTCCCTTGCCTTTTTTCGTAAAAGCTTCGCTCATTCTTCTTGCCGCATCCTTCCGGACAGATTCTTCCACATGGAGATAATGTCTGGTCATATCCATATCCGCATGGCCTGCAATGCTCTGAATCGTCTCCATAGAGACGCCCAGCGCCTGCATCTGCGAAATAAAGGTATGCCGGCAGGAATGTGGCGTCAGTACGCGGACACCCTCTACTGTTCCAATTGCTTCTTTAAAGAGCTTAGCGAAGTAGGAAGGATTGCAGGGCGAGCCGGGCTTCTTGGGAGCTTCCCAAATAAACTTGTCCCCGTTTTCCCGCAACAGCCTTGCGCAATACTGTACATTGTCAGGCACAGGAATCGTTCGATAACTGTCCTGGGACTTGGGCTCGCCAATAGCGACACTGCCCTTGATCCGAACCACAGCCTGTTCAATGTTGATGGAAGAGCCGTCCTTTGCAATATGTCTGGGCTCTAACCCAAGCATCTCCTGTCCACGCATACCCGTACAGAGCATCAG
>JAZNGK010000117.1:0-12692 GCA_045576395.1 Faecousia sp.
TTATAAACAGCACTTCTTTTTAAGGTTTTGCCCATATTCAACAAAAAAAGAAATAAGGAAAGTATAAAATATTTTATGTGATACTTGCGTAAAATTCCAATATGTTGTAACATATAAATGATAACCATGAAAGGATAGGAACACCCTTTATGATTAAAGTAGATATTTCCAATGTGTGGGGCGCGTTATCTCTGCCCGACCTGCTTCAAGCCGAAAAGGAAGTTTTTGATGCCCATATGACCCTTGCAGACCGTTGCGGCGCAGGAAATGATTTTCTGGGTTGGCTTGACCTGCCTGTGAATGAAGAAACCGAGGAAATTCGCCGGATTCGTGCCGCGGCAAAGCAAATTCGGGAGAATTCCGATGTATTTGTGGTCATCGGTATCGGTGGCTCTTACTTAGGACCGCGCGCTGCCATTGAGCTGTTGCAGGGCTGTAACCACAATATAGGCAAAGGAAAGGGCAATCCCCAAATTTATTATGCCGGCAATACGCTTTCCACGCGCGCGTGGAATGAACTGCAACGGCTGTTGGAGGGCAAGGATTTCTCCATCGCGATTATCAGCAAATCCGGCACAACCACCGAGCCTGCCATTGCCACAAGGGCGTTGCGTTGGCTGTTGGAACGGAAATACGGCACAGAGGGTGCAAAAAAGCGTACTTACGCCGTTACAGACCCCGTTGACGGTGCGTTGCGGCAAATGGCGACCGAGGAGGGCTGGGAGAGCTTTGTGATTCCCCCGAGTGTCGGCGGTCGGTACAGTGTGCTTACTGCGGTTGGCTTGCTGCCGTTGGCGGTTGCCGGTATTGACCCTGTGGCGGTTATGCAGGGCGCATATTCTGCCAAGCAGGAATATGACCTTCGTTCCTTTGAGAACCCCGTATGGCTGTATGCCGCTGCGCGGAATCTTTTATACCGCAAGGGCAAGGCCATTGAAGTTTTAGAATCCTTTGAGCCGGGCTTCCGCATGATGGGCGGCTGGTGGCAACAGCTGTTTGGCGAGTCCGAGGGCAAGGATGGCAAGGGCATTTTCCCTGTTTCTGCGGAATTTACCCCCGACTTACATAGCTTGGGGCAGATGATTCAGCAGGGGCATCGCAATATATTTGAAACCATGGTGCGCTTTGACCCGCCTGCGCAAAAGCTGACCCTCGGTAGCGATTACAAGAATTTGGACGGGCTGAATTACCTGGAGGGCAAGACACTTTGCTATGTGGATGAGCAGGCGTTCCAAGGCACGCTTGCCGCCCATGTGGACGGGAATGTGCCGGTTATTACGATAGATATGGGCGCGCTGAACGACCAAAAGCTTGGCGAAATGTTCTATTTCTTCGAGCTTGCCTGCGGCGTGTCGGCTTATATGCTGGGCGTGAATCCCTTTGACCAGCCCGGTGTGGAGTATTATAAGCGGAATATGTTCCGCCTGCTGGGAAAGCCCGGCTACGAAGCATAAAAGAAAACCACCTTTGTTTTTGCAAAGGTGGTTTCAATTTTTTGCATCGTTATAAGGTTGCAAAGCCTCCCCTGAAGGGGGGCTTTTTTGTCATTTACAGCTGGTCGAGGTTTAGGCGGAACGGCTCTAAGCAGTTTTCGATAAACCACATCAGCTCCGGACGCTGCATCTTTCGCATCGCTTCCATCGTGAGCTTTTCCGCGGAATCAAATTCTGTATTGCCTGCTTTTTGTTCCTCTACACATTTAATATAAGCAGATAGCTTGTCTGCGGCCTTTACAATCGGTGTGATGCACGCATCTTCTTCCAGCACATAGGCGGTGTAGCTCTCCTGCAACGCCTCGGGTAGCATGGCAAGTAAGCGCTGTCCTGCAATCCGCTCCACTTGCTTATAGGCAAGCTTGATATCGGGATTGTAGTACTTAATCGGTGTGGGCATATCTCCGGTGAGAATTTCCGAGGCATCGTGGTACAGCGCCGCGACCGCGCACTTATCCGGGTCCGGACCTTCCAAATGCAGAATTTCCCGACGAATCAGCGCCAACGCGTGCGCAAGCACCGCCACTTGATGGCTGTGCTCCTGGATGTTCTCGGAAAAGGTATTGCGCATCAACCCCCAACGGGTGATGTAACGCATTCTGCTCAACAGAGCGTAAAATTCATTTGCCATATCACGCAAGCTCCTTTAAGCAAGCAAGTAATGTTTCCGGCGCGTCGCAGAAATGGGTCGCCCCGTTCTCTGTCAGGCAGGCTTTATCCCGAAAGCCCCACAGAACGGAAAGACAGGGCATACCGGCATTTTTCGCAGTCAGCACATCCACCTCGCTGTCGCCCACATAGATACACCGTTCCACACCGATGGCAGACATTGCCTTATACAGCATATCCGGCGCCGGTTTTCGGGGGCAGTCCTGCGTTTGACCGAGCGCAAAGATATCTGCGCCGAAATAATCGCGACACAGGGGCTTGGTGGCAATATCCGGCTTGTTGGACACAATCGCGACGGGAAATTCCCGACGGATTTCCGCAAGCGCCTGTAAAATGCCGTCATAGGGACGGGTTTTTATCTTTGAATGGGTCGCGTAGTAGGCTTGATAGGTCGCAAGCACCTCTGCAACAGGGGGGTCGGTTTCCAAATTGGGCAGGGCGGACCGAATCAAATTCTCTGCACCGTAGCCGACGAAGGTACGCACCTGTTCTATGGTCCGTTCGGGACACCGGTAGTACCGCAAGGTATAGTTTACCGCATCGGTCAGGTCCTCCAGGGTGCTGAGCAAAGTGCCGTCTAAATCAAATAAAATGCCGGTTTTCACAGGGTTTCCTCACTTATTTTTTAATATGCGAATGTCCTCACCCACAAAGGGCAGGAGCTGAAAATTGCCTTGCAGGCGCGAGGCGATTTGGGGAGAATACCGCAGACTGATTTCGTCAATGTTCAAATTGGTGGAAATAATCATCGGCTTGCCTGCTAAAAGGCGGTCGTTCACCAGGGCATACAGCGATGCGGTGATGAAATTGCCGGGAAGCTCCGTACCCAAATCGTCTAAAATCAGCAAATCGCAAGCGGTCAGCTTGTCAACTGCCTGCGCGCTCTCCTCGTCGGGGTGAAAATGGTTCTTTTCCAGCTTGGAGAACAGGCGCTGGGCGCTTTCGTACGCAACGGAATAGCCCTTCTCCGCCACCTCACGCGCAATACAGGCAGACAGGAAGGTTTTTCCTAAGCCCGTACCGCCATTGAACAACAGATTGCCGGAATCGACGGAAAAGTTTCTGGCATAGGCACGGCAGATGTCAAAAATACGGGTCATAATGGCGCGTGGGCTGGCGCCGTATTTGGCATCGTGCTTGTCCGGATAATAGTCCAGGCGGAAGTTTTGGAAGGCCTGGTCTTCGGTTGCCAACAGACTAAGCTCCTTTTTCTGCTCCTGGCGGCACAGGCTAAGCAGACAGCGACACATCGTCGTGCCGATGTAGCCGACACCGTCGCATAGCGGACAAATCGGCCCGTCTTCTAAATAGACGGGGGGAAATTGCGCGGCAATCAATTCCTTTCGTTCGGCTTGCAGGGCGAGATTTTCCTGCCGTACGGAAGCCATAGCATTTTGCGCATCTCCTTTGCGGAAGGCGGCCTGCGCGGCCTGCACCATAGAACTGCGGAGCTGACGGTCAATCTCCCGTACTCTGGGGATTTGCTCGTAAACTTCTTGCAGACGAAGGTGTTGCTGTGCGATATAATCTGCCTTTTGGCGCTCTAACAGCGCTTGGGCACGACGCACCACATCATGACTGTATGCCATCGGTTATCCCTCCTGAAGAACTTTCTGAAATGCGGAAATTTCCGCCTGACCCAACGCGCCGGACGCGCCCTTCGGGACTTGCTTTTTCGCGCTTGCGTTTTTATCGCTCGAGAGAATTTGCTCGAGAGTGTAAAGACCGGCTTCCTGCCAGCGCGTGAGAATTTTGTTCATATATGCCCAGCTGAGACCGCCTGTGTTCAGGCAGGTGCGCTCATACGCCAGCGACAAAACGGCATCGTCAAAGCCCATATCCAGCCAGCTTCTTGCGTATTTTTCCTCGCCGGGGGTGAGATTTCTCCCTCGAATCTGGAGCAGCTGCATAAGCTGACCCAGCTGACTGCGCCGCACATTTTGGGATTGAATAAAGGCGGCGGCCTCTTCCATCGTGTCCACACCGTTTTCTGCCCAGAAATAGGCTTCCTTTTCGATGGTACGCAAGCTGGGATTGCGGAGATTGCCCTTTTGACGGGCGCGCTCCTTGCAGTAGCATACCAGCACGGAAATCACATCGGCAGGCAGACCCAGATAATGGGTAAAGCCCAAGAGAATTTTCAATTCCTCGGTGTTCAGGCTTCTGCCCAGCACCCGCTGTACTTCTCCGTAAAGGGCTTTGAAATTGCGGTCATTATCCATCGCGGTGAGTACATCGCGCTCGGAATATTGGGGGCGCTCACCGGAAAATACGGGCGTATTCTTCTCCTGCACCCACAGACCCAGCTGCCGCAAAATCGCGGTGGCGCAGGAGAGCTTGGACGGGGAAAGCGGCAGGTCTTTTTCTGCCTGGGCAGGGTCATTTCCGGCGGCGATGTATAAGTACAAAAGCGCCGCATCCGGATTCTTCGCATACAGCAGCTTATGGACATGGTCCTTTGGAATATGCAATTCGTTCATAGGCTGCTCCTTTCAAAAAACAATCACGGCCATTATACCATAGGTTTTTTTCGCGCACAACGGCTCGAAAAGAAAGATTTTGGAGAAAAAAAGGGGTGATTTTTGGTAGACTACTGCATATTGTGGTGAAAAAAATTTCAACCACAAGAAAAGCGGTTTATGACAATAGGAAAATTTGTATGTTTTGTTTTTCTTTCCCGTATTCCGTTTTTTTACAAAAGGTTGCATATTACGAGCGCTTGTGCTATAATACAAACGATTTATAATTGCGAGTAGTATGCCAACGACCAAGCGGTCGCTGTGAAAATCTTATAGAGAGAGTGAGACTATTGCTATGAATCATAAAAAAAAGCAAATATCCGGCGTTAAGAGCCTAATCCGCACCGCGGAAGGCATGCTGGAAATTTTTATATTGGCTTGTGCCTATTATTTTGTTTGGCGGCAGGGCTATGAGGCAACGCTGTTTCCGACCTATTTTGGATACGGTAAATATGTACTGACGGGCGTGTATGCCATTTTGGTGCTGGTGCTGTTTTTTGCCTTTGACGGCTTTAAATTCGGCTACTTAAGAAAGATGGACGCCTTGCTTTCCCAATGGATTTCCCTGCTGATTGCCAACTTCATCACCTATTGGCAGCTGTGTTTGATTGCCAATGTTCTTATCCCGATCACACCCATGCTGATTTTGACGGGCATCGGTGCGGTGGTTGCGCTTCTGTGCGTCATTTTCTTCAATTGGCTGTATCATCGCATTTACATTCCTAAGAATATGGCTATGGTTTTGGGTCGGGACGATGCGGTTACCTTGAAATTCAAAATGGAAACCAGACCCGACAAGTACCACATCGGCAAGCTGATTCCCGTAGAAGACGGGCTTGAGAGCATTTGTCAGCAAATTATGCAGTACGATGCGGTGATTATCAACGATGTGCCTGCCCAAATTCGCAACGACATCGTGAAATTCTGCTATCGCAATCAAATCCGCGCCTATGTTACCCCGAAGCTGACGGATATTATTGTCCGTGGCGCAACGAATATTAACCTGTTTGACACGCCGCTTCTGCTGGTCAAGGGCAACGGCCTAACCCCGTCGCAACGCCTTTGCAAGCGGATTATGGATTTGTGCCTGTGCCTGCCTGTTTTTGTCATCGCGGCACCGTTTATGCTTCTGACGGCAATCGCCATTAAGCTCGAAGACGGTGGTCCTGTGTTCTTTAAGCAAAAACGCGCCACCCTGGGCGGCAACACCTTCGAGATCCTCAAGTTCCGCAGTATGGTTGTGGACGCAGACAAGATCGGCAACCAGGCCGGCGCCACCTCCAACGACCCCAGAATCACCAAGGTTGGCAAATTTATCCGCGCCACCCGTATTGACGAGCTGCCCCAGCTACTGAACATTATCCGGGGCGATATGAGCATCGTCGGCCCCCGTCCCGAGCGTGTGGAGCATATGGAAAAATACGGTGCTTCGATTCCCGAATTTGACTTCCGTACCAAGGTCAAGGGCGGTTTGACAGGCTATGCCCAGGTTTACGGCAAGTACAACACCTCTCCTTACGACAAACTGCGTTTGGATTTGATGTACATTGAAAATTACTCCTTCATTTTGGATATTAAGCTCATTTTGATGACCATTCGCATTATGCTCACCAAAGAGAGCACCGAGGGCTTTGACAAGGTAGAGGAAGCCGAGCGAATGAAAGAGGAAGTTTTGCATCAAATGCATGAGGAACGCGAAAAAGAAGAGGCTGTGCCCGGAAAATAAGTAAGAGGTCATCTATGAAAAAAGCCGTTTGTATCAGCTGTACCCATCACTATTATGAGCGCATTTTGCCGATAGAAACTGCCTTGCAGGAGGCTGGGTACGCCTGTACCTATATTACTTCGGACTTTCATCATATCGCAAAAAAACGCCATACGGTAGCGCTTCCTCATTGCGTACAGATTCCCACGCGCGCCTATACGCGCAATATCTCTGTGCAGCGCATTTACTCCCATATCCGCTTTGCTAAGGACGCGATTGCAAAGGTGCGTGAGCTCCAACCGGATTTGCTGTATGTGGAAGTACCGCCCAACAGCTTGTGCCGGGAGGCGGCGCGCTACAAAAAGGCTTTCCCCAATGTAACGCTCATTTTCGATGTGTTCGATATGTGGCCCGAGAGCTTTCCGAACAGCCGCGCGAAGCGACTGCTCAAATTGCCGTTCGGCATTTGGGCGCGTTTTCGCAATTGCGGTCTGCCGAAGGCGGATTTTGTATTTACCGAGTGCGCGCTCTTTCGGGATAAGCTGAAGCCTTTTTTACAGCAGGATAAATCTGCCGTTCTCTATTTGTGCCGTACGCAAGCCACCACACAGGCGGCAACGCCTGCCCCTGCGCAGGAGAAATTGCACCTGTGCTACCTCGGCTCGATTAATAACATCATCGACATTCCCACCATTTCCGCGCTGATTGGAGAAACCAACAAATTGCGCCCTGTGGTGCTTCACATCATTGGCGACGGGGAATCGCGTGATAGCTTTATTGCATCGGTAGAGGCCACGGGTGCGCAGGTGCAGTTCCACGGAAAAATCTATGATAACGCCCAAAAGCAGGCCATTTTCGATATGTGCAGCTTTGGCCTTAACATTATGAAAGATTCCGTCTGCATCGGTCTTACGATGAAATCGGTGGACTATTTTGCAGCAGGTCTTCCCATTATCAACACCATTTCGGGCGACACATGGGCGTTTGTGGAAGAAAAAGAAATCGGTGTGAATGTAAACAGGGAAGATTTGGCGCAGACCGCGCGCGATATCCTTGCTTGTATGGATAAGCAGGACACCCTGCGAGCAAATACCTTGGGAATCTTCCACGCGCTGTTTTCCTTTGAGAAATTCTCCTCCGTTTTGCAGGATAAGCTGAAAAGCCTCGGATAAACGGAAGTATTATTTTTAGGAGCATACAAATGCGAATTGTTGTAAATGATATTGCCGCCAGCAGTGGCGGTGTGCTGACTGTTTTACGGGATTTTTACCAATATGTCAGGGACAATGATACGGAAAACGAATGGTATTTTTTGGTGAGTGGAGACTATATCCAATCCACCGAACGGATTCATGTAATCCAGCTTCCCCAAATCAAAGACAGCTATCTCAAGCGCCTGCAATTTGACTTTTTTACCGGCAAAAAATTCATCGATAATTTGAAGCCGGATGTGGTCTTTTCTCTGCAAAACACCATTACCTTCGGTGTGCGCGCACCGCAGGTTGCTTATGAGCATCAGCCGCTACCGTTTCAAGAGATTAAAAAGTACTCCTTTTTCAAATCCGATGAACGGAAAATGGCGATGTATCAGCACCTAATCGGCAAGGTGATTTTGGCATCGGTAAAGCGCGCCACCAAGCTGATTGTGCAGACCGAGTGGATGCGCGAGGCAGTTGCCAAAAAGGGCGGTGCCGACCTGAAGCGCATCGTCAAAATCGCCCCCAATGTGGAGAATTTGGAACATCTGCGCGTGGATATTCCCCGTAGAAACGACCTGTTCTTCTATCCTACCTCTACCGTTCCTTATAAAAATATCGACTGCATCTGTGCCGCTGCCAAGCTGTTGGAGAAGAAGGGTGTGGATTTTGAAGTACGGCTGACCGTTCCCGAACGGGAGAAGCAAGCAGGTATTGTCTATATGGGGCAGATTCCGAGAGAGCAGGTTATTCGCCAATTCTGCGAGGCCGCATTGGTTTTCCCGTCTTACATTGAAACCTTCGGCTATCCGCTGATTGAGGCGGCGCAAATGGGCGCAATCGTGCTGGCGGCGGATTTGCCTTTTGCCCATGAGGTGCTGGGCACCTATGAAAACGCGTATTATTTCGACCCCTTTGACCCCAAAGCGCTTGCCGACTTGATGGAACAGGTGATTACGGGGAAGATTGTCCGCAAGGAAGTTTTCCAAACCGTTACCGTCGGCAACAGCTGGGGCTTGGTGCTGGAAGAACTTATAAAAACCGCCAAGGAGGGAGCATAATATGACCACAGGAATTGCCATCGCTCTGTATAACGGTGCCAGATTTCTGGAGGACCAATTAGACACCCTGCGCTTGCAAACCCTTCCACCCGACAGGGTCGTTCTGTGCGACGACGGCTCTAAGGACAATACCGTGGAAATCGTGCGCAATTATATTGAAAAATACAACCTGCAGGACAAGTGGCAGTTGTATATCAACGAACAAAATCTAGGCTATGCCAAGAATTTCTATACGGCTATGTCCCTTTGCAATACCGATATCATCTATATGTGCGACCAAGATGATTTGTGGAAAGCAGATAAGCTGGAGAAGATGAATCGGATTATGGAAGACCGTTCGGAAATCTCCTTGCTTATGTGCAAGGGCGGTGTCATTGATGCCAACGGTGATGCTCTGCACGGTCTTTTGATTTCCGAAACCAAGGAAACAGGCGTGCTTACCCCGGTTTCCTCTAAAGAGGTACTGCGTTCCCTCAGCTGGACGGGTATGCTAATGTGTATTCGCAAGGAATTTCTTGACAAGTGGCGTGATTTGCTTTACCCTGCGCAAGCGCCCCACGATTTTGCGCTGGCTCTGTGCGCAGCGGATCTGGGCAGCTTCTACACCTATGATTATGTAGGCGCATTCCACCGCCGCCACGATAACAATGCCGCAAATGAGGAGCACCGCATTTCCAAGGTTCTGAATTTGAAAACCAAGCTGCGAGATATGAAGATGTATAACGGGTATCTTGAGCAGCTTTTGCTTGTGCAGCTGCCGCTGTCGGAGAACACCCTGTCGATGCTTTCTTATCGGCTGGAATGCGCCAAGGGCAGAGAGCAGGCAATACGTCAGCGTAAGATGCTTCAGCTTTTGAAGACGTATGCTTCGGACAGAAGCGGTTTGTTGCGACTGATTTCTTTTTTCTGCGATGTTTGGTTGATGCTGTTTGGCGACTATTCTAACTTGTAACAACATTGGGAGGTGTACGCTATGCTTGACCGGCTATCACAACGCTGTGATAGGCTTGCGTTGGGAATGTTTTATGTTCTCATGGCGGATGTATGTATTTTCGGCGCAGGCAAACTGATTTCGGTTGGCCCGCTGAGTTTTCGTATGATTTTGCTGGCGATTACCTTTGTAACGGCTTTGCCTGTTATGTGCAAACAACTGATTCCCTTGCTCAAGAGCAAATACACTTGGGTGATTGGCGGCTTCTGCATTTATCTGGTGGTTGCAACGGTTATCGGTATTCGCAATCAAAATCAAATATCTTTGATTATCACAGACGTGAAGGGCTTTTTGTACTTTGCGCTGTTCCCGATTGCGCTGTGCTTGATTCGCAATCGCAAACGCGCAGAAACGCTCACGAAGGTGATGATGTATTCTGCCGCGGTGATGGCGGTTTTGCACATTGTGTGTATTTTGGGCTTTTTGTGGTTCCATGAACCGTTTATGCAATACGCGTCCCACGCATTTGATATTCACTTTTTCTATGTTTCCTACCAGATTTCCGAAGTGAATGTGCGCATTAACTTCTTGAGTTTGGTGTGCCAGCTGTTTGGCTGCGCATTTTCTGTTTATTATCAGGTTAAAGAGCGCGGCACGCGCCGTTCTTACCTCTATGCTGCGATTACCGCATTGTGCCTGTTCGCTATTTTGATGTCCTACACCCGTTCGATTTATTTGGGTGCCGCGCTTGCGGCATTGGGCACGGTGCTGACACTGCTTATTCGTACCGATAAGGAAACGGTGAAACGCCTCGCAGGTCATTTGGCAAGGAGCGTTGTGCTGTTTTTGGTGATTGTTGCCGTGTTCCGAATCGGAACAGGTGTGAATTATCTGTCCTACGGCATTTCCCGTGCGTTGGTGGGTGTTGAGTGGGGTCAAACAGCAGATACACCTTCTACCGATACCAGCGAAACGGACTCGATTGAAACGGATAGCACTGAGGAAGCGCCCACGGAAACAGAGCCGGACGCATCACAGGACGGCTTGCACGCCAGCACCGTTGATTCCGATATGTTGCGGCAAGACACCGTAAATGACCTGTGGACTAATATCAAGGCAGCTCCCATATGGGGCTTGGGCTTGGGCGCAGCTATTTTGTCAAGACCCGGTGGCTTAAATGAGTATTTCTTCTTAGACCTGTGGTCGAAGACGGGTATTATCGGTCTGGGACTCTATCTCGCACCGCTTGTTTTTATGGTGTGGGAGCTTATTAAGAAAATAAAGGAAAAAGCAACGGACCTCCATTTCCTCGGCATTTGGTTTGCGGTGATGGTTGGCTTTGTGGCATATTCCTATTTTACCCCCTGTATGAATTCCTCTGTGGGCGTTATGTGCTATTGCTGTGCGATGGCGGTCTTTCGGCAGGCGTCCATACGACCCACCTCCGAAAATAAAGAGATATAGGAGTACGATATGAAAGGTATTATTCTGGCCGGAGGCTCCGGCACGCGGTTATATCCGCTGACTTTGGTTACGTCCAAGCAATTGCTCCCCGTTTATGACAAGCCGATGATTTACTATCCGATGTCTACCTTGATGCTGGCAGGAATTCGGGATATTCTCATCATCTCCACCCCGACCGACACCCCCCGTTTCCAGCAGCTTCTGGGCGATGGCAGTCGGTACGGTGTAAACTTAAGCTATGCGGTGCAACCGTCTCCCGACGGTTTGGCACAGGCGTTTTTAATCGGCAAGGAATTCATCGGTGATGATGCTTGTGCGATGGTGCTGGGCGATAACATCTTCTACGGCAACGGCTTCAGCGCCATTCTGGCTCGCGCCTGCGACAACGCAACAAACGGTCGCGCTACCGTATTCGGCTACCATGTCCACGATCCCGAACGCTTCGGTGTGGTGGAGTTTGACGATGCAGGCAAGGCCATTTCCATTGAGGAAAAGCCCGTGCATCCCAAGTCCAATTACGCGGTAACCGGCCTGTACTTCTACCCCAAGGGCGTTTCCGAAATGGCAGAGCAGGTAAAACCCTCTGCGCGTGGTGAGCTGGAAATCACCACCTTGAATGATATGTATTTGCAAAAGGGCACCTTGAGCGTGGAGCTGTTGGGTCGTGGCTTTGCATGGTTGGACACCGGCACCTTCAAGAGCCTTTTGGAGGCGGCAGAGTTTGTGGAAATGAACCAAAGCCGTCAAAATGTGCAAATCTCCGCGCCCGAGGAGATTGCCTATGTCAAGGGCTGGATTAACAAGGCGCAGCTGCTGGACGCGGCTGATGCCTACGGCAAATCCCCCTACGGTGAGCATTTGCGTCGTGTCGCAGAGGATAAACTGCGACTGATTCATCAACATTGAGGAGAGAGAAATTATGACGATTATTGTAACAGGCGGCGCCGGTTTTATCGGCTCTAACTTTGTGTTTCATATGCTGGACAAGTACCCCGATTATCGGATTGTGTGCTTGGATAAGCTGACCTATGCAGGCAATCTGTCCACCTTAGCGCCCGTGATGGACAATCCCAACTTCCGCTTTGTGAAGCTGGATATTTGCGACCGCGAGGGCGTTTACAAGCTGTTCGAGGAAGAAAAGCCCGATATTGTTGTGAACTTTGCCGCAGAGAGCCATGTGGACCGTTCCATTGAGAATCCCGAGGTCTTCCTGCAAACCAACATTTTGGGCACACAGGTGCTTATGGACGCCTGCCGAAAGTACGGCATCACCCGTTATCATCAGGTTTCCACCGACGAGGTCTATGGCGACCTGCCGTTGGACCGTCCCGACCTGTTCTTCACCGAGGAGACCCCCATTCACACCTCCTCTCCGTATTCTTCCTCTAAGGCAGGCGCAGACCTGCTGGTTTTGGCATATCACCGCACCTTCGGTCTGCCTGTAACCATTTCCCGTTGTTCCAACAACTATGGCCCTTATCATTTCCCTGAAAAGCTCATTCCCTTGATGATTGCCAATGCCCTGAACGACAAGCCCCTGCCCGTTTACGGTGAGGGCTTGAATGTGCGCGATTGGCTGTATGTCGAGGACCATTGTAAGGCCATTGATTTGATTATTCACAAAGGTCGCGTGGGCGAGGTCTATAACATTGGT